>JAHFRW010000020.1 GCA_023266055.1 Gammaproteobacteria bacterium
GTACGCACCACCAACTCGTCCTGCACCCATTGCGCGGCCGCACCAAAACCAACAATACCGGCAACATTTTCGGTACCGGCGCGGCGCTCCATTTCGTGCCCACCGCCATGCAACAGCGGCTCCAGATCCAGCGACTTGTCAACAATCAGCGCGCCCACCCCTTTAGGGCCATGCAGCTTATGCGCCGAGACACTCATTAAATGGGCGCCACTGGCATGAAAATCAACGGGCATTTTGCCCGCCGCCTGCACAGCATCGGTATGCATGACCGCACCCGCCGCACGCACCTGGGCGCTGATGGCGGCAATATCCTGAATCACACCGGTTTCGTTATTGGCCATCATCACTGACACCAGATGCGGCCCGGCTTTCAGCGCGGCAGACAATGCCGTCGGCAAAATACGGCACTGCGCATCCACCGCGATGATGTCACACTGCCAACCCTGCGACACCAGCGCCTGAGCGGCGCCCAGCACCGATGAATGTTCGATGGCGCTAATGGCAATGCGGCACGGCGTATGCGGTGCCATATGATGAGCCAACCTGGCAGCAACACCCTTCAACGCATAATTGTTGGCTTCGGTGCCACCACTGGTAAACACCACCTGCGAAGGATGCGCATTAACCAGTGCGGCCACCTGCTCACGCGCCTGATCCAGCGCAGCGCGTACTGTGCGTCCCTGCAGATGCACACTGGACGGATTGCCGTAGTGCTCACGCAGATACGGCAGCATGGCATCCAACACCCGCGCATCCAGCGGCGTGGTGGCGTTGTGGTCGAGATAAACTGGCACTGCACTAACGGCGACGGCGGCCAATCGTTTCAGACCGCTGTTGCGCCACCGGCAAAGCGCCGCTGTTGCAGCATGTCCTGACGTATCACCACTTCCTTGACACCACGACGCTCCACCAGCTGAGCAAGGTTAATGCCACTCAGGAAATCATAAATCTGGCGGCTCAGATCGGCCCATAACTCATGGGTCAAACACGGCTCACCGTCCTGACAGTTGGCCAGACCACCACAACGTGTGGCTTCGACAGTTTCGTCAATGGCGCTGATCACCTGCACCACGGTAATCTCGCTGGACGCCCGGCTCAGACGATAACCCCCGCCCGGCCCACGCGCGCTGTCCACCAAGCCCTCTTTGCGCAAACGCGCAAAAAGCTGCTCAAGATATGACAACGAGATACCCTGACGTTGCGAAATATCCGCTAACGGCACCGGGTTTTCAGTAGCATGTACCGCCAGATCCAGCATTGCGGTGACGGCATAACGACCTTTAGTTGTTAGTCTCATTAGATATATTCCTGATTTCCACATGAATTTAGGGGGAAAATAACCACAATTTTATTATACATACTTGATGGAAATAGTCAACAATTAGCCTGTGGTATTTCATATTACCAGAGAGCACCCTTGCCACGTCGCCATTTTTTGCTATTTGTACAACTATTGTAGCCTGATGAATCGGCACACCTTTAATGGGATAAACTGCCATTACAAAAGTTAAGGTGTATAGCATGACCAAGAAGTAAACCCGTTTATTCAGCCGAGTTTAAGAATGAAGCTGCACGCTTGGTGCCCGACAAAAATTATTCTATTGCCGAGGCGTGTAGTGCGATGGGTGTTGGCCGTACAGCGATGAGGCGCTGAGTAGATCAACTTAACGCTGAACGAGAGGGAATCACCCCAACAGCAAAAGCCATCACCGCTGAGCAGCGGAAGATCCAGGAACTGGAAGCGAAGATTAAAAAAGTCGCAGGGATATGCCAGCTATTTGCGGTGCGTACCAGCAGCTATTATTATCGGATTAACTATATAAAGACATTACAGAAGCCTTTACTTTAATGCAGCATAAACATACTACGGTGGTTTTTCAATATTCAGGTATACGGCAATAGCCTGCCATCTGATCAAATAACACCTTCAACGTAGGGGCTCGCTCATGGAATTCAGCACGGACGTGACGCCCTTCAGCAAGGCCTCCAACTCCGGGGGGGGCATCTCTCTTAATGCGTGCCGCAAGCGGCCCTGTAGTGGGCCGGGAATGCCTTTGGCCAATTGGTTACCAGTCTCAGTGAGATAAAGGCGTACTACGCGATTATCGGCATCACGCCGCTCCCTGCGTACCAGGCCGCGTGTTTCGAGCTTGTCGAGCAGATTGCTGGCCGTGGAGGTATGAATATGCTGCGCCACGGCCAGTTGCGTCACGCGCAAACCAGGTTGCGCGGAAAGCTGCCATAGCGCCCAGAGTTGTGAGCCACTCAGGCCGTGACTACCTTCGATGCCTTGCATACCAGACTGAACGGCGCGCACTAATTGCAGGAGCTTGCTGAAGGCTGCTTCGGCAAAGACCATTTCCGGGCCGGATTCGGTGGCCTGAGCACTGATAACAAGGTGCTCAGGCGCGCCCTCACTTTTCGTTCCTGTTGCTTTTACCACCACCCCTTCCTTCGCTTGCCCGAACAATATTTTTGTGCAAAAATATATTATACAATATATTATCCGTCGATAACGACGATATTCCTACTATAACTTTGAATTATTAATTACGTTAGTCAGGCATTTTCTCGATCTGCACAGCAGCCATATGAAGAATCCCCCCGCCCCCGTACAGGTGGCGATTTTGTATACTAAACACCCAGCTTGACGAAAATAGCCGCACATATGGCCATTTCCACCAAAAATCGACTTCACGCGCCAAAGTAAGCGCTAACATACCGCCCAGGAGGCTCATTAAATGGAAAAAACTGCCGTGCCACAAAAAAGCAATCGGCGCGTCAGCGCCCACGAACTCACCGAACACGATATCTTCCTGCTCAAGGAAGGCACCCATACACGTCTTGCCGAAAAACTGGGAGCTCACCTCACCAGTCGCGACGGACTTCAGGGCGTGCACTTTGCGGTATGGGCACCCAATGCCAAGGCGGTTTCGGTGATCGGTGACTTCAATGACTGGGACAAGATGTCCCAGTCATTGAAGTCACGCACTGACAGGTCTGGCGTGTGGGAAGGATTTGTGCCGAATATCGGCAACGGCGAACGTTACAAGTATCACATTACCTCACGCCATCAGGATCATCAAATCGACAAGGCTGATCCCTACGGCATGTTCAGTGAAGTTCCTCCACTCACGGGTTCGCGCGTCTGGGACATGGCATACACCTGGAATGATGGCGAGTGGATGGCACAACGCTGCAAAGCCAACGCCCTTGACGCGCCCATGTCGATTTATGAAGTACACCTGGGTTCGTGGCGGCGAGTGCCCGAAGAAGGTAACCGCTCACTCACTTACCAGGAAATTGCACCGCTGCTGGTGGAGCATATACGCGAAACGGGCTTCACGCACGTTGAGTTGTTGCCGGTCACAGAACATCCTTTTTTCGGTTCCTGGGGGTATCAGACAACAGGGTATTTCGCACCCACCGCACGCCAGGGCACACCGCAGGATTTAATGGCGTTGATTGATCATCTGCATCAGGCAGGCATCGGCGTGATTCTGGACTGGGTACCGTCACATTTCCCCAGCGATGGGCACGGCCTCTCTTATTTCGATGGAACTCATCTGTTTGAGCATGCCGATCCACGTCAGGGTTATCACCCTGAATGGAACAGCGCCATTTTCAATTATGGACGCAATGAGGTGCGTGCTTTTCTGCTTTCCAGCGCCTTGTTCTGGCTGGAGAAGTACCATATTGATGGCCTGCGTGTCGACGGCGTCGCTTCAATGCTGTACCTCGATTACGGGCGTAAGGACGGCGAGTGGATTCCTAACGAACATGGTGGACGTGAAAATCTGGCGGCCATGCAGTTTTTACGGCAACTCAACGAGGCGGTGTACCGCGACCACCCCGACGCCCTCACCATTGCTGAAGAGTCCACCGCCTGGCCGATGGTGTCACGCCCCACCTACGCGGGTGGACTGGGCTTCGGCATGAAATGGAATATGGGCTGGATGCACGATACGCTGAAATATTTTCAGCAAAATCCGGTGTTCCGCAAATTTCATCATGAAAAACTCACGTTCAGTATCTGGTATGCGTTCACCGAGAATTTTGTGCTGGCGTTGTCGCATGATGAAGTGGTGCATGGCAAGGGCTCACTGATCGGCAAGATGCCGGGTGATGAGTGGCAGCAGTTCGCCAATCTGCGCCTGCTCTACGGACACATGTGGGGACATCCCGGCAAGAAACTGCTGTTTATGGGTGCGGAATTTGGACAGAGGCGCGAATGGCAACATGACGAGAGTCTGGAATGGCATGTTTTGCAGTACCCACTCCATGCCGGTCTGCAACGCTGGCTGGGTGATCTGAACCGTTGTTATCGCACGGAACCGGCGCTCCATGAAAAAGATTTTTCCGGTGACGGCTTTGCATGGGTGGATTTCCATGACTGGGAAGAGAGCATTATCTGTTTCATGCGCCATGGCCGTTGCCGTGAGGATAGCGTGCTGGTAGTCTGTAATTTTACACCAGTGACCCGCCAGAACTATCGGGTCGGTGTACCGAACAGTGGTTACTGGCGAGAGATTCTCAACAGTGATGCGACCCTTTACGGCGGCAGTGGCAATGGTAATCTGGGCGGTACTGGAACCGCGCCGGTGGCGGCACAAGGTCACTATCACTCATTGTCGCTGACGCTGCCACCACTGGGCGTAGTGTATCTGAAGCAGGTGACTGACAACGGAGGGGCTGCATGAAAATTCATGACCTTCCCCAGGTTGGTCAGGCACGTGCCGTCATTGAACGTGTCAGCACTGAAGTGGATGCGGGCCACTTTCCCATCAGCTGTGCATGGTGAATCTTTCGCGCACTACCCAGCCGGTGGAGCTTGATTTCGCCGTCTTCATCTGTTGACACTCAAGGGCTATGGCACTTAGCTTCCGCCTGGCGACTAACGTTTAAGTGATCTACTGACCGGGCGTGTGGCACAGTCGGAGCTGCCCGTGCTGGCACTCACCGAGGGCTGGCTGACGTTCTCGGGCGGGCGCGTCAGTGCCACCACCACGCAGGATCAACTCCCGCACAAGGCGCTGACTCCTCTCGCCACCAAGTGCTGGCGCGCTGCCAAGGGGCATTGCATCAACCACATCGAGATTCAGGAGCAGGGGGCATGGGATGCTGAAAGGGGCAGCTGGCGGCTCACCATTATCGAATTACATTGTGCTAGCCTAATATCAACTTGATCAAAAATCACACACCCTACATGGTCGCAGTATTTGGCGCCGATCGCATCTACACTGTTATCCGTCGTGACGCACGTCGCAAACGCGTTATCATTGACCACTTCAATGACATTGCGTCGTACAATCGCATCGATTGCGATGTCACCGCCGATCGCGCCCGCTATACTGTCAGCGAGGGTGGCGTGGTCGCAATGCCCAGGGGTTCGGACACGCCGGACTTAACCCGTTACCAGATATAGGATCATATTATGAATTTACCCATGAGTGCCGTCTGGCCCGGCACGCCTTTTCCGCGCGGCGCCACCTGGGATGGCGAAGGTGTCAACTTCGCCCTCTTTTCTGAAAATGCCGAACGTGTCGAACTCTGTATTTTCGATGCTACCGGACAACGTGAAGTACAACGTATCGAACTGCGTGAGCGCACCGACCTCATCTGGCACTGCTATTTACCCGAAGCGCGGCCCGGCCTGCTCTATGGTTATCGCGTGCACGGCCCCTATGATCCGGCGCGTGGTCACCGCTTCAATCCCAACAAACTGCTGATCGAACCCTACGCCAAGGATATCGTCGGTCAATTGCGCTGGAATGATGCTCACTTTGGCTATCGCATCGGCCACCGCCACGAAGATCTATCATTTGACCGCCGTGATAACGCCGCTGACATGCCTAAATGCCGTGTCATCGATCCCGCCTTCACCTGGGGTGATGACAAGGCACCCCACATTGCCTGGTCGGACATGGTGATATACGAATTGCACGTGCGTGGTTTTACCATGAACCATCCGAACATTCCGCCATTACTGCGCGGCACCTACGCCGGTCTGGCAACCGCACCGGTCATCAATCATCTCAAGCACCTGGGCATCACGTCGGTGGAATTAATGCCGGTACACGCCTTCATCAACGACCGCCACCTTGTCGACCGTAATCTTTCCAACTACTGGGGTTACAATTCCATCGGTTTCTTTGCACCGGAGCACCGTTACAGCGCCAGTGGCGTGGCAAATGAATTCAAAACCATGGTCAAGACTTTTCACTCGAATAGCATCGAAGTCATCCTCGATGTGGTATACAACCACACTGCGGAAGGCAATCATCTCGGGCCGACGCTCTCATTCAGGGGAATCGACAACGCCGCCTACTACCGGCTGATGGGTGACGACCCACGCTACTACATGGATTACACGGGTTGTGGCAACACCCTCAACCTGCAACAACCACGCGTACTCCAGCTCATCATGGACTCGTTGCGTTACTGGGTGCTGGAGATGCGCGTCGATGGTTTTCGTTTCGATCTGGCCTCCGCCCTGGCGCGGGAACTGCACGATGTCAACCGGCTGGGTGCCTTCTTCGACATCCTGATGCAGGATCCGGTACTGTCCCAGGTAAAGCTCATCGCCGAACCCTGGGATCTGGGCGAAGGCGGTTATCAGGTCGGCAACTTCCCGGCCGGCTGGGGTGAATGGAATGACCGCTACCGTGACACCATACGCGCCCACTGGAAAGGCGACAGCGGTTTGATCGGTGACTTTGCACGACGCCTCACGGGCTCCAGCGATTTCTACGATCACAGTGGCCGCAAACCCTATGCCAGCATCAATTTCATTACTGCCCACGACGGCTTCACCCTGCACGATCTGGTGAGCTATCACGACAAGCACAACGAAGCCAACGGCGAGAACAACCAGGACGGTACCGACAATAATATTTCATGGAATGGCGGCGCCGAAGGGCCCACCGATGATCCTGTCATCAACGCGCTGCGCGCACAACAGAAACGCAATCTGCTGGCGACCCTGCTGTTCTCTCAAGGTGTGCCCATGCTGGTGGCCGGTGACGAAATGGGCCGCACCCAGCAGGGTAACAACAACGCTTACTGTCAGGACAACGAAATCAGTTGGGTAAACTGGGAGCTCTCCACCGCCGACAAGGAGTTGCTTGCCTTTACACAGCGTGTTATCAGCCTGCGGAGCACTCACCCGGTGTTTCGCCGCCGCAATTTTTTCCAGGGCCGTGCCATTCATGGCTCGGGCATCAAGGACATTCACTGGTTCAAGCCCGACGGCAGTGAGATGACCGATGCCGAATGGCAGCACGACTTCGCGCGCTGCCTCGGCGTCTTTCTGAGCGGCGAAGCCATACAGGAGCGTGACCAGCGCGGCAACCCTATCCGTGATGATAATCTGCTGCTGCTCTTCAACAGCCACCATGAAACCATTCCCTTCCGCCTACCCGTACTGTGTGACGGCTGTGAGTGGCAAAGTATTCTCGACACCCATCTCACCGACGGCCTCGCACCTGACGACCACTTCAGAGAAGGCACAACATACGCCCTCGCCGGTCGCTCACTCACACTCTTAGTCCAACGGAAACCCTTATTATGAAGGCCACCCCACTATGCCATTCGGCGCAACACTGCTCGAAGACGGTGGTGCCCACTTCCGTCTTTGGGCTCCTGGCGCCGGCCAGTCGGCCAACGCCAATCCACAGACTCTATCATGCCTACGGTGTGATACTTTAATATCAAACCTTCCTCTATTGATATGATTCAGCATCATTTCTTATCTCGTGACACTCCCCAATTATATATTGGCCAATAAAACAGGGGCTGCCAAATAGAAAAACCACCTGCAATGTTCAACGTCATATTAATAATTATGGTGGTCTGTCCTCCCATTTTTTGAGACAATGCCGGGTGCTGAGCCATTTTGGCACAGAACTCCATTTATATTCATAGAGGCATGTCAGGTGAATAAACGTCTACTTATTATCTTTGCGCTCTCACTATCGCTGTCAGCTATCGTACAGGCCGCACCCGTACAACGGGTACAAAACCCGATTGCCGGACAATACATCGTTCTGATTAAATCAGATCAGGTACGCGGACCACAGGATCTTGGAATCGCTTCGCGAACCCGCCCCAGCGTGTCGCAATTCGCCAATCAGCGCGCACAAACCCACGGGGCACAGGTGCATAGAATATTTGAAACTGCGGTACGTGGTTTCTCAGCAAAAATGAGCCCACGTCAGGCCGAACTACTCGCCGCCGATCCTTCCATTCTGTTGGTAGAAGAGGATCAGATCATGAGCATTAACGCTACCCAGTCCAACGCCACGTGGGGACTGGACCGCGTCGACCAAGCTGATCTGCCGCTTAATACTACTTATACCTATAATGAAACGGCATCCAATGTACATGCCTACGTGCTTGACACCGGTATTTTTTTCACCCATGCCGAGTTTGGTGGGCGCGCTGTACCAGGTTTTGACAGCATCGGTGATGGACGCAATGGCAACGATTGCAATGGCCATGGCACTCACGTCGCCGGCACTATCGGCGGTAACACCTATGGTATCGCCAAAGGTGTGCAACTGCATGCTGTGCGTGTACTGGACTGTACAGGTGCAGGTACCACGTCCGGCGTGATTGCCGGGGTTGATTGGGTAGCAGCAAACCGTCAACTCCCTGCCGTGGCCAATATGAGCCTGGGTGGCGGAGCTTCCACCGCGCTCGATAACGCCGTACGTAACGCCATCACCCGCGGCGTGAGCTTTTCTGTCGCGGCGGGTAACAGCAATGCCAACGCCTGTAACTCATCCCCGGCACGGTTAGTCCAGGCCATTACTGTAGGGGCGAGCACCGCAACTGACGCACGCGCCACCTTTTCCAATTTTGGTACCTGCCTGGATCTCTTTGCTCCAGGTGCCAACATCACCTCCGCCTGGTATACCAGCACTACTGCCACTAACACCATCAGCGGAACGTCCATGTCCTCACCGCATACTGCCGGTGTAGCTGCACTCTATCTGTCAGCGAATCCCACCAAAACCCCTGCCGAAGTAGAGACCGCCTTGAAAGGCGTAGCAGTGGAAAAAATCACGTCAGCGGGTACCGGTTCACCAACCCTGTTGCTGCAATCATTGTTTGCCACGACTGGAGTGCGCCCAACCGTGCCACTCAATAATGGCGATACCGTCCCCAACATCACCGATGTCGCGGGTGGTGATCGTCTCTACACAATCACTGTACCAAACGGTGCAACCAACCTGAGCATCAGCAGCAGCGGTGGTGCTGGAAATGCCGATCTTTATGTACGCCTTGGCAGTGCACCACAACTGAATACTTTTGATTGCCAATCTGCCGGTGCCAGTAACACTGAAAATTGTAGCTTTGCCACACCCACAGCCGGGGTCTATTATGCAATGCTTCACGCCACCGCAGACTATTCAGGCGTCAGCCTGAACGTGGGCTACATCCCATCAACCGCCGCCAATCAGCCACCCGTGGCAAACTTCACCACAGCAATCACAGGCCTGAGCGTACAGTTCACTGACAGCTCCAGCGATGCAGACGGCACCATCACTGGCTGGTTGTGGAACTTTGGTGACGGCAGTAGCTCCGCGTTACAGAGCCCAAGCCGTACTTACGCCGCAAGTGGTAGCTATACCGTCACGCTCGTGGTCACTGATAACAACGGTGCCAGTAACACTCGCAGCTCAATAGTTACAGTAACATCAGGACAGGCAGGCCAGCCTTGCACCATCTGCGAAAGCTACACTGGCACCCTGTCAGCATGGCGAACTGTTTATCAACCCAATGGCGGATCTTACGTCAGCAACGTCAGCGGTGTTCACGAAGCGTGGCTGGAAGGAGCCGCCGGTACTAACTTCAACCTGACTCTCTATCGTCTGGGTAGATATAACAGATGGAGTGCCGTTGCCACATCAACAGGTGCCACTTCCTCAGAGCATATCGTTTACAACGGTACCCCTGGCACCTACCGTTGGGGCTTGAGCAGTACATCAGGCAGCGGCACATTCAACTTCTGGATGATCCGCCCATAAATATATTGGCAACACCGATCAAACAGTGATCTGGTAACCACTAAACTCTGACACTCCATTCTCAGTAAGCACAAAAAAGGCTCCACCAATAATGGTGGAGCCTTTTTAACAACCCCTGTTACGGATCTTCAGACTTACATCATGCCACCCATATCTGGCATTCCGGCCCTGGAAGTTTTAAAATGGGACGCACGCAGGATGCACTGCATTGAACGATTAAGTGCCTGGATGGCATCAAGACACTCTCTGAAATCGAGACTTTCTATCTTCCAGGTAATTTTTTCCTGCAATCTCGTTATAGGCATAACACGATCTATGGCATCACCGCCACTGGAATATGAAATTGCACCGGCAGAGATGCTGGATATCACCGATCTGGAAATATCGGCGTTGCTAACCCAGGTTTACGTCACCGGTGGATTCACGACACCCGATGAAGCCGTTGCACTGTTTGAGCCTACTGAGGTAAGACAGCGAGGAGTATTAATTGGCGCTCGTGAAAACCGATATTCCACATTAGCTGGCCTTGTTATTGTGGTGCCGCCGGACTCACCCTCCCGACGCCTGGCTGGAAACAACGAGGCCGAGCTGCACTTGCTAAGCGTGAAGCCCGAATACCGAAAGCACGGTTTAGGGCGAATGCTGATCGAAGCCGCGATCGATAAAGCACATTGCCTGGGATGCTCAAAACTAATTTTGTGGACACAACTATCCATGAATGCAGCCCAGAGATTGTACGAATCAACCGGCTTTCACCACACTGGCAACATGGAAAGAAATGGCCGCGACTTCAAAGTGTATGAGCGAGACCTTTAGGCTTAACATGTGTTGTTGTCACATGCTCCCCCACACAGCAGACACGATAAAAAATCGGGTAATCTGATAGAGACGTTCAAGCCGGGTAAATAATCAGATTTTGAATTGTGACACGGTGGCCTTGAGACGACTGGCCATGGCAGCAATACTCCCGCTGACTTCGCTGACACCAATGGCTTCACGCGCGGTACCTTCGGCGATCTCGCTGATCTCAATGACGTTACGGTTCATGTCTTCAAACACAGTCATTTGCTGGTCGATTGCATTGGACACCTGAGCATTCATGTTGGACATGGTGTTCACGCCTGTGGCGATTAATTGCAGCGAATCACCCGCCAGGGAAGCCTGAGCCACCGTACCCTTGGCTTTTTCCTGCCCTCGAGCCATCGCCTGTGCCGCGTTCAGTGAACCGGACTGCACACTCTCAATAACACTCCGGATCTCCTGGGTGGATTGCTGGGTACGCTGCGCCAGCGTACGCACTTCATCGGCAACCACGGCAAATCCCCGTCCCTGTTCCCCAGCGCGGGCCGCCTCGATAGCGGCATTTAACGCCAACAGATTGGTTTGCTCGGCAACGCCTCTTATCACATCCAGAATACTGCCGATGCTTTCACTATCTTGCTCCAGCTTCTTGAAAAGAGTTGCCGTCTGATTGATTTCTCCCACCAGCTCTTCAACAGAAATCACGGATTGCTGTACAACGTTTTTACCCTTGCTGGTTTCCTGATTGGTTTCAGAGGACGCGTGGGCAGCAATTTCCATGCTTTTGGCAATATCCTGCACGGTGGACGACATCTCTGTCATGGCTGTAGCCAGTTGACCAACGCGCTCGCGCTGTTGATTGACCGCCTCGGTAGTCTGAGTAACAATACGTCCAGCGCGCTTTGATTCTAAGGTCAGCGCATCGACGGACTCGGACACCTCGCGTATGGTGCCATGCATTTTATCCATGACCTGATTAAAATAACGGCCCAGTCTGTCAATGGAATCATTACCCTGCACGGGCACACGTTTACGTAAATCGGCCTCTCCCTCAGCAATATCCTGAAATCTGAGCTCCAGGGAATACAGGCGTGTCGCGACCATGGCACGAAATAGAAAGTGGATGAGCAATGCCACTGCAGTGGCAATGACAATCATCATCACCACCATGCTGATCAGGGAGTTCTTTGATGAATCCTCCAACGCGGCACTCATGGCGCCCATACGTGCGTTATTTTGTTTTTCAGCGGCTGCGATATAGGCTTCTATCGGCGCTCTATTGTAACCCAGTGTAACCATTCCCAATGTATTACCTGCATAGAGAATGGGTTGATGAATAAGAAGATCTTCACCCAACCCCGCCCGACTGCCACTGGCCGCCAATTCCGTACCGGTTTTATTTGAAATAGCGACATAGGAGATGGAAGCGTCGTCGTCGATCACCCTGACATAATCAGAAAGGGTAGACAATGCCAGACCCGCCACGGCTTCAGGAGAAATTTGTGCGAGCAATTTTGCCACGCGCAATATCCCGGCCCGTTCCCTGGCCTCACGCTCCTTTATTTGGTCCGCAAAAATCTCTGCCACCACCTTACGGGAGTCATTCAACAAACTCTCCGACGCCGCCCTTTGCTGCCATAAAATGACAAAGGCACTCAAGGTAAACAGTATCGCCAGGCCCAGACAGATATAGGCGGTAAATTTACCTGCCACATCTAAACTGCTTTTTGAGTGATTCTGCGTATTATCTGCGTTCTTCATAAACGACCCCCTTATTGGACGTCCATGTCCACCTGCAACCATAATCCTGTGCTATTCCGTGCAAATTAACCTGCATAAGGCGCGACTTTAAGTGCCTTCAGTGCAGCCTTCATTCCATCCAAGCTGAGGGGTTCGACGAAACCATCGATACCCGCACTTTTTGCGGCTGCATCACCGTCCTTCAAACTCAGAATGGATTTTTTTATTTTTGCGGCTAAATCATCCGGTAATTTTTTAGCGGCCACCATGAACCATTCAGGATAAAGAGCGGTACTATGAGCAAGCGGTAATTCATCTTTTCTTTCATCAACAATGATAAAATCATCCATGGAAATTTTGCCTTCCTTCTGCATGGACTCCAATAATCCGCTCCTTATAAAGCCTGCATCTACCAAGCCAGACTTTACTGCAAGAGGAATGTCATCCTGTTTTTTAGACTCAGTGAATGATGAAAAATCCGCTGCATTTACCCCCTTTTGCATCACATGGTAGGTTTGAAAAACCCATGCGCCTGCAGACACACCAAATTGATATGCAAGAACACTCTTGCCTTTAAGATCGGACGACTTATTGATGCCGCTACCCTTCTTTGAAATAATCACACCTGCAAATTTCGACGTGCCTTTTGCGCTCATCGTGGCCAGTGGTTTGGCACCAAATCTTTCCGTTACAATCACGGCCGCAACAGGATTCGCCAATATAAAATCTACATCGCCACTCTCAAAAGCAGCATCTATTTTTGCAGGTGGCAAAGGCACCAGCTCAATGGACTTGCCCACCGCCTTGCTCATATGCTCGGTCAACGCTTCCCATTTCTGGGCTTCTAGTGGACCGCGCGGTGCATTGACTGCGAAGCGTAAGTCAGCTGCATGACCCAAGGTGGAAAATAATAACGCCCCTGTACCCAATACCCGTAACCAACTATTCATCTTCATATCAATACTGACCTCACTGAAAGTCCTGCTTACTGTTTGCCCACGCCAACCACAAGAGTTCGACCTGCTAGCAAATAGCGACCCGCAAGCACATTCCTTTAGGCGTCACTCACCCTGTTATTCTCAGCACAAAAAAAACCAGTTTATGATTATTTTCTAATGTATCTTCCGGATTGCGGCAGGAATAAACAACGACGCAGGATTACAATCATTCCGATGCTTCACTGGACGAGGTATTTTCTTCATGGTAGACGGTAACGCGATTTCGACCGGAAAATTTGGATTGATAAAGTGCCGTATCCGCACGCCGAATCAATTCCTCATAACGGGGAATACCAGGCACCAATTGAGACACGCCGAGGCTGATGGTCACAGGCAACGCCAGTTCACCGAAAGTCACAGGATGGGATCCCATGGCCTGACACAGGCGTTCGGCAACGATCAAGGCACCTTCCCACGGTGTCTCGGGGAGCACAACCGCAAATTCCTCACCGCCATAACGGGCAAAGGTATCGATATCACGCAAACATCCACGCAGACGTCTGGCAGTATTGCGTAACACGTCATCCCCCGCCAGATGGCCATGGGTATCATTGACATTTTTGAAATGATCGATATCAAGCATGATCAACGATATCATGTTGCCATAGCGCTGTGCACGACTGAACTCCTGGCTCAACAAATGCTCCAGATAGCGACGATTATAGACGCCTGTCAAACCATCGCGATTACTGGCATCGGCAAGAGAACGCAGGGCATTTCTAAGCATGCTCTGGGAGATGCTGGTGTCTGTCACATCAAAAAGGGTAATGCAGACGTAAACAACTTCATCATTCGCATCCTTCACGGGCAGGAAGGTGCAATTTTGATTCATTGCATCAATGCCGCCGGTGACCGGGCGATTATGTCGAAAGTGAAACAGGTAAGGTCGTTGTTCCCACGACGTAAAGGAAAAATTCTTGATGACAAAAACATTGGTGATCTTGCGTTCCAGCCACGTAGCCGGTAATTCAGGGAAGCTCTTGAACAGGTTCTGCCCCACGACCTCTGCCGCAGAACGACCACTGTTGGTTTCCATGAAACGATTCCACAACACAACATTCATGTCACGATCAACAACAAGAACACCCACACTGACCCGATCAACAATGAAGTCAAGCAATTCAGGTGATGGTACAGGACGTTCCATTACAATGCCGCCATAAACCGTTCCAGCGACTGTCGTAGCGACTCAATACCATCTTCAGCCATAAGAATGAGCAAATGGCTTTTGAAATCACTGTTTTCGAGGCCAAAATTAACCTCAACCAGCAGACTGTACTCCCAAGGCAGCTTTTCCGGCACCAATACTGTTTCCAATACAACACGCTCAGCCATGATGGAGGGTGGAGAAAAACTGAGATCCACCCCAAATTGCGCACCAATACCACCAATGCAGGCACCAATCAGAACATTGCCCACATCAAGCAGTAACTCCTGCTCACCCGAAGTGCTTAACTCGGAGGCGTACCCCATGAGAACGGCGAGATCCAGGCATCCACTGGAGCCAAACAATACAATCGCTTCACCATTCAGATTATCGTAAAATGACTGACGCACTGCGGTTACGACTTCGCGATCATCGACCATGCCGTAAACTGTCTTTATGATTTCAGAGACATGTACCAGACGAATGCGGGGCACCGAAAGTTCAACAAAAACATCCAGCGTCCGTGCCAGACTGTCACCCGCCTGACCCATGGCGATATTAACAATCTCCTGAAGAGCATCCGTCTGGTCAGACGTGAGCGGGGCGATGCTCATAGTATGCCGTAATCCTTCAAAATCTTCGTCACCTGTTCAGTACTGACCGGCTTCTTGATAAACGCCATGGCACCCAACGATTGCACTCGTTCCTGAGCCTTGGGTTGAATGTCGGCAGACACCACAATCACAAAACTGTTCATGCCTTCCCGCTTTAAATTCTCCAGCACGGCATACCCGTCCATCACCGGCATGGTCAGATCCAGGAACATGACATCCGCCTTACCGGTGCGGTAAGCTTCCAGCGCCTCCACGCCATTAGCCGCCTGTGTGATTTCAACATCCCAACCCGGTGGTAATGATTTAATCATGAGTTTACGCGACAGTGAGGAATCGTCGACAATAGTAATCGGCGTTGACATCTCAGATAGACTCCAATTCTTGGTAAAGCTCCAATGTAGACACCACCCGGCAAACCCCTATGTCCATAAATAACGGCCTCATCCCAAAAAAGTTGAACAATCTTTCCTCCTCTGTGGAGCTGGATCAGATACTATCTCAGTGCCCTTACCCATGCCCCATTGACAATCAACCCCTGTATACCGATGATACAAACCTGTACATGATGACACACCCACACTCCAATGCCTTACTGTTGCCTAAGCACACAACTTCATTCGTATCAATATTAGACAATCTGTACGCTCGCCAGATCAGGAAATGGCTCCATGGACACTTTATACGCGCGCATAGCCCAGCATATCACTGAGCAGATTAACAACCACACGTATCGCGCAGGCGACCGCATTCTCTCCGTGCGCCGTCTCAGCACGCAGCTTGACGTCAGCATTTCCACCGCCCTGGAAGCCTACCGTGCCCTGGAAAATCAGGGGCTGATCGAAGCACGACCCCAGTCCGGTTATTACGTACGTACGCAAACCACCTCTCTACCCCCCCAACCAGCCATGTCCAACCCATCGGCATCACCTGAGTCAGTCAGTGTCAGTCAACTGACCATGCGCATGCTAAATGCCGTCAATCTGCCCGACATCATTCAGCTCGGTGCCGCCGTACCCCACTCGACATTTTTACCTACACCGCAATTGCACCGTGCATTGATCAACATCATCCGGCACCACGGGGATCAGGGTGCCGCCTACGAACTCCCGCAAGGTAGTCATGACTTGCGCGTACAAATTGCGCGACGTGCCGTAGACAGCGGTTGCAGCCTGTCACCAGACGATATCATTATTACCACTGGTTGTCAGGAAGCCCTGCATTTGTCGCTGCGCGCCGTGGCACGTGCTGGCGATACTATCGCCATCGAATCTCCAACGTATCATGGTCTGCTGCAAGCCATCGAATCGCTGGGCATGAAAGCACTGGAAATACCCACCCATCCGCAACAAGGCATCAGCCTTGATGCCTTGCGTCTGGCCATAGAACAATGGCCGATCAAAGCCTGCGCTCTGGCAACCAACTTCAGCAATCCTTTGGGGTGTTCCCTGCCTGACCAGAAAAAACAACAATTGGTCGCGCTGCTCAGCGCACACAATATTCCGCTGATCGAAGACGATATTCACGGCGATTTGGGATTTTCATCCCCCCGACCCAAAACCGCCAAGGCCTATGACCGTACCGGACATGTACTGCTATGCTCATCTTTTTCCAAAACACTGGCTCCCGGGTTCCGGGTTGGCTGGATCGTGCCAGGGTATTACAAAACCGACATTATCCATCTCAAATCCGTAACCACCATGGGCACCGCCACCTTGCCACAACTGGCCATCGCCACCTTTCTGTCCAAAGGGGGCTACGACCGCTATCTGCGCAAGGCACGCCACGAATACGCCACTCAAATCGCTCGTGTCACACACACCATCAGCACATCATTTCCCACCGGCACCAAAGTCACCCAACCCGGTGGCGGCTTCGTACTGTGGCTGGAATTGCCGGAAAACGTCAATGCCCTGACATTGCAACAACACGCATTGATGCAAAAAATCAGTATCGCACCCGGCCCGATGTTCTCGGCAAAACAAAAATATCAACACTGCATTCGCCTCAACTGCGCTACTCCGTGGAGCGACAAAATGGAACAGGCGATCCGGACATTGGGGCAGTTGGCAGCGCAGCAATAATGGCAAAAGATCCGTACAACGGTTTCCCGATACTCTCTAAATCATGATTTACGAGATTCCAGCGCGCCCGCTGGAACAGAGTCATAAGCAAGAATATCATCCGATGGTTGATGCCACGATGCTTTTGAGCCCACAAATGCATGCGCCACTGGCGTGCCATCAAAATCACTGTTAATACTCGATAACGCTACGCTGAGATAAATATTCTTGTCCGGAAAATAATTCATCAGCCTCGACCCGCAATGGGCGCAAAAGGCCCGAATACCACCCTGCCCGGGAAATTGCCTGTATTCCTTCAGATATCCCTCACCTTTTACAAACCGCAGAGTCTCACCTTTTGCAAACACCTGTGTTGCAAAGGCCGCACCATGCGATTTTCGGCACTGCGAGCAGTGACAGTTGTATATGCTGCCCGGTATTTCCTCTACTTCATATTCGATGAATCCACACAGGCAACTTCCTTTTATCATCGCATCACTCCCCGTATTCCACGTATTTTGCACAAAAGCCCATGCTGTCTTCTGACAAGCATTCAACATTGGATATTCAACACGCAACCAGCATTCCCGTACCCGGCACGTACACTATGCGTTTCAAATGGTAGCATGATGCAAAAAGAAAAAAACCGCCCAGTCTATTACATAGACCTAAAACCAATGCGCTGCGATAATTCACATTAACATAATCATGAATGATGTCGGCCAAGATGAATACAACCGTTTTTTGGGCACTTCAGCCCCATAACACAATTGTAGCGATTTTCTTGTAAAAGCTGATCAGGATGCAGCCTGCCATGCACGATAGCAGGGACTGTTTGGACGGATTATGAAGGAAGAAAAAAGTGGTGCGCCCAGAGAGATTCGAACTCCCGACCGCCTGGTTCGTAGCCAGGTACTCTATCCAGCTGAGCTATGGGCGCATAAGAAAAGCCGTCTATTATGAAATCATCTTGACTACGTGTCAAGAACAAGACGGGGTAACCTTAGTGAGAGTAAGGTGGCGGAGAGAGAGGGATTCGAACCCTCGATGGAGTATTAAGCCCCATACTCCCTTAGCAGGGGAGCGCCTTCGACCACTCGGCCATCTCTCCAGCGCCAGGTAATCACCCCAAAATGCAGGCGTTACTCCAGCCCATTATCTTACCATTATTGACTTACCAGTGGGAGCCACTTTCAGAAAAAATATTGGAGAATACCCCATCACAATGCAACAACCGGGGCCATATGCCACATTCAAGGGCCGCTTATGACTCGCCCTTGCCGGACAACATATGATTTTACAGCATAGGGAGGGATGCGGTACTAAATACCCAACCCTTCATCTTCAGTGTTCGGGTGCACCAGTTCTTTTTCCTTTTTGATGCGTTCATAAATTTCTTCACGATGCACCGTGACATCTTTTGGCGCATTAACGCCAATGCGCACTTGATTACCCTTCACCCCTAACACAGTGACAGTAACATTATCCCCTATGATTAGTGTCTCACCCACACGACGGGTTAGAATCAACATGATTCATCTCCTTGAAATTCCAGTTACTACCCCATGTTTCATGGGCCACAAAATGTGTGGATACTTGCGCACCCTACTATAAATTAGGTATCGGCGGCATTATCCGAAACTGAATACGAGCAACGCAAAAAATACGCTCTTTTTCAGAGCCCCCTGTCGATCTGTCGTTCTGCCTGATCCAGGAACACAAAAACGACATAACTTATTATTTTATATAAAATTAACCGTTCTTTGACGGCGCGGCAGCCTCCAACTGAAACGCCACGTGCAAGGCACGCACACCCAACTCCAGATATTTTTCGTCCACCACCACGGAAACTTTTATTTCAGAGGTGGAAATCATACGGATATTAATACCTTCTTCGGCCAGGGCACGGAACATGGTGCTGGCAATACCGGCATGAGAACGCATACCCACACCCACCAGAGAAATTTTAACAATTTTATTGTCGCCCGTAACTTCGCGCGCACCCAGATCTCTGGCGACACCATGCAGGATCTGCAACACCTTGTCGTAGTCATTACGATGCACCGTGAAGGTAAAATCAGTGGTGGTATCTTCGGCAATATTCTGCACGATCATATCCACTTCAATGTTCGCCTCAGCCACCGGGCCAAGAATACGATACGCCACACCGGGCTGATCGGGCACACCCAGTATCGTCAACTTGGCTTCATCGCGATTAAACGCGATGCCGGAAATTAGCGCCTGTTCCATTCCATCTTCCTCAGAGGTAATCAGTGTGCCCGCGCCTTCCGTGAAGGACGACAGCACACGTAAAGGGACGTTGTATTTGCTGGCAAATTCTACCGAACGAATCTGTAACACCTTGGCGCCCAGACTCGCCATTTCCAGCATCTCTTCGTAGGTGATGCGATCCAGGCGGCGTGCCTGCGGCACTACCCGCGGATCGGTAGTGTAAACACCGTCCACGTCGGTATAAATCTGGCATTCATCGGCTTTCAATGCCGCCGCCAACGCGACAGCGGTGGTATCAGAACCACCGCGTCCCAGCGTGGTGATGTTGCCTGCTTCATCGACACCCTGAAAACCCGCCACCACCAGCACCCGGCCACAGGAAAGATCATTACGTAATCGTTCGGCATCAATGTCGGTAATGCGCGCTTTATTAAAGGCGCTGTCAGTAAGAATGCGTACTTGCCCGCCCGTGTATGAACGTGCCGGGCAACCGCGTTTTTCCAGCGCCATGCTCAGCAGCGCGATCGTGACTTGTTCACCCGTGGACAGCAATACATCCAACTCGCGCGGATTGGGCTGCGGGTCGATGGTTTTTGCCAAGGTTAACAAACGATCGGTTTCACCGGTCATGGCGGACAACACCACAATCAGGTCATCACCTGCCGCGCTTGCCGCTGCCACCTTGTCTGCCACTCGACTGATGCGCTCCAAAGAACCCACCGAAGTGCCACCGTATTTTTGGACTATTAACGCCATTCTGAAATATTGCCGGAAAAAGACGAGAATTTTACTTTAATACCGGCAAAAAGGGAAATATTCTCGAGATCACAACCGCCAGAGTATCCGCAAGGTTACCATGGATATAGGCCGCTGCACTTCTTGAAACGAGGAAATCCACTGCATATTCGCACCTTTAGGAATGCAATGATCCAATAGATACAGGCAAGCCGAGGCGTTATTTCGGCAAGCGCCCCCGCCCCTGGGCCCGATTTAACAACTCGACCCGGTGCCTGTCATTGTTATTGGCATGTCGTTATGAGGGTTACCTTTTCCATTGACTTGAATAAAAGCGGGGGCCTTGATTCAAGCCGGTAACCCTCATGGCCAGGATTTCTGCAAAATTTTAATCCTTGTCCTTGCCACGTTGCCGCTTCAGTTGCCCACGTATTTCACCTGCGGGAAAAGCCTGTGAATGCACATTCACGTAGGCATTTCCCCAGAAAATATTATTGAGCACATCTTCAAAGGTATTTACGCCCAGGCCCGGCCTGGCCACGACATTGGCTGCCGTTAAGACACCACTTAACATTCCGGGAAAATCACCTTGTGAAGCACGATTAAACAAGGTCATCAATACCGGCCCGTTGGTGCCCTTTGGCCCAAGATGAATGTGTGCAGCACCCACCGGGGTGCCAACATTGGATGCCTGCAAGCGAAACTCGAGGCTTTGACGATCCTGCGAAAGTTTGAAGTACGCCATGCCAAACGCACCCGTGGCAACGGGCCCGTTCACAACCGCAACAGGCGCACCGTCAACACCTGGCACGCTGACCGTGGTTACTTCCTGCCCACCATTCAGCTCGGCGATAAATTCCGTGCCGCCAGGCACGGTATGGGCAAACGACGTGGTGGATGTGAACAATAAAAATGCTGACGCGAATATTGCAGAATTCCATTTTTTCATAGCTCTCTCCTTAGATTTCGGACAAACACAGACAACCTGCACTGTATTGTGAGGCCAGGGGATTTTTACAAAACAAGAACCCTGTGCACCACTCTTTCGGAACATGGCGTTCCTGATGGTAGCTGCAAGGTGGATTACTTCCATCCATCCACATCAAGCCATGCGCTCAAACAGTAGCACTATACGAAAGAATCCTCAATACCGTGCTCAAAACACCCGCACATCACACCAAACGGCCGCGCACCCATTCCGGTACCGAAGCCAGTGCACCGGCGAGTGCCGCCGGATTGTCGCCGCCCGCCTGCGCCATATCGGGACGACCGCCCCCCTTGCCGCCTACTTGCAGCGCCACCGCATTCACCAGATCACCGGCCTTGACCTGTGCCATGCAATCCCTGGTGACACCCGCCACCAGGCTGATCTTGCCTTCCGTCACCGCCGCCAATACGATCGCCGCCGAACCAAGTTTGTTTTTAAGCTGGTCCACGGTGTCACGCAGCGCCTTGGGGTCGACACCTTCGAGCAAAGCGGCCAGGACCTTGATGCCTCCCACATCGACCGCTTGTGCGGCAATATCACTGCCCTGGCTGCTGGCGATTTTACCCTTGAGCTGTTCCAGCTCCTTTTCCAGCTTGCGGGTACGCTCCAGCAGTTGGCGCACCTTGTCATCCACGCTATCGCGGCTGGATTTAACGAGATCAGCAATGATCTGTAGTCGCGTTTCGTCAGCGGCAATCCAGTCCAGCGCACGCTGGCCGGTCACCGCTTCAATACGACGCACGCCCGACGCCACACCCGCTTCTGAAGTAATCTTGAAAATACCGATGTCACCGGCACGTTGCACATGCGTGCCGCCACACAATTCCGTGGAAAATTCACCAATGCTCAGCACCCGTACTTCATCACCGTATTTTTCACCGAACAATGCCATCGCGCCCGCATCCACCGCCTGATCATAGGTCATGACGCGGGTTTGGGCTTCGCGGTTCATCCGTATCTGTTCATTGACTAGATGTTCGACGTCCTGGATCTGCGAGGGTGTCAGCGGTTCAAAATGTGAAAAATCAAAACGCAGACGCTGCGGATCAACCAGCGAGCCTTTTTGCGTGACGTGCCTACCCAGCACGCGGCGTAGCGCGGCGTGCAGCAAATGCGTGGCGGAATGGTTCAGCTTGATGGCCTGACGTGGTGCAGCATGCACGGCAGCCTCGACCTGGTCACCGACGCGCAGCGCGCCGCATGTGATCACGCCGTTATGGATATATACACCCGCGCCTTGCTTCTGGGTGTCTTTCACCTCGAAGCTGTTCTTGGCATGTGTGATCGCGCCCACATCGCCCACCTGTCCACCGGATTCGGCGTAAAATGGCGTGTGGTCCAGCACGACACTGCCCACCTGTCTGCCCGTCAGTTCGGTGACGGCGCTGCCATCTTCAAGGAACAGGGAGATCACGGTGGCGCGATCCTCCAGGCGATCGTAACCGGTGAAAGCGGTTGTGCCTGCCACACCCATCAAGCGGCCACCATAGGCCATGATAAACTGGCTGGCGGCGCGGGCACGATCACGCTGCGCTTCCATTTCACGCTCAAACCCGGCCATATCGAGATTCAGGCCACGCTCACGGGCAATGTCGCCAGTGAGATCCACCGGAAAACCATAGGTGTCATAGAGACGGAATATCGTATCGCCGGGGAGGGTCTTGCCGCTGAGTTTCGCTATGTCCTGCTCCAGCATTTTCAGGCCATTTTCCAGGGTTTCGGCGAAGCGTTCTTCTTCAAGACGCAGCATACGCTCTACCTGGATCTGTGCGCTCACCAGTTCCGGGTAGGCCACGCCCATTTCAACAATCAGCGGCGCCACCAGTTTATGGAAAAATGCGTCCTTGAATCCCAGCTTGTGGCCATGCCGAATGGCACGGCGGATAATGCGGCGCAATACATAGCCACGCCCTTCATTGGAGGGCATGACGCCATCGGTAATAAGAAATGCGCTGGCGCGAATATGATCTGCAACAACCTTTAGTGAATTCCCTGAAAGATCGTCGATTTTCGCCAATTTTGCAATGGCGCGAATGAGATTACGAAACAGATCGATGTCATAATTGCTATGCACGTTCTGCATGACGGCCGCGAGGCGCTCCAGCCCCATACCAGTATCGACCGAGGGCTTGGGCAAGGGCGTCAAGGTGCCGTCGGGGGCGCGATTATACTGCATGAACACCAGGTTCCAGATTTCAACATAGCGGTCACCATCGCCTTCTGGCGTGCCGGGCGGGCCGCCGGCAATCGCCGGGCCATGATCATAAAATATTTCCGAACACGGGCCACACGGGCCGGTATCACCCATCGCCCAGAAATTGTCGTGCGCACCGATGCGCGAAAACCGCTGTGGATCAACCTTGATTTCGTTCAACCAGATATCAGCCGCTTCCTGATCTTCGTCAAATACGGTGATCCACAACCGCTCCGGCGGCAACTTCAATACTTCTGTCAGAAATGCCCAGCCGTAGCGAATCGCGTCACGCTTGAAATAGTCACCAAAACTGAAATTGCCAAGCATTTCAAAAAAAGTGTGGTGGCGCGCCGTATAACCCACGTTTTCCAGGTCATTGTGCTTGCCACCGGCACGCACACAACGCTGCGAACTGACGGCGCGTACATAGGGGCGATGCTCCAGCCCCAGGAATACATCCTTGAACTGCACCATACCGGCGTTGGTAAACAGCAACGTGGGATCATTGGCGGGCACCAGGGAACTGCTGGACACAATAGCGTGGCCATGGCCACCAAAAAATTCGAGAAAAGCATTGCGAAGCTCGGCACTGGTCATCATTTTCACTTCATCACTCCGCCGCTGGGCGGCTTTATCACTCAACAACTAATAATTCTATAGAATCCCGAAAAATCTGGCATCGCTTTTGACGTGCAGCAACGAACATTGCGGGTTCATCAATCGTCATTATTACACAACTTAAAGGCCGCCCGGATTTGCTCAGGGGTAAATCCCCGGTACTGCAGAAAGCGCATTTGTCTGGCACGTTCCCTGATATTATCCGGCAGACTCGCACCAAAACGCTTGCATCGCACGTCCCTGATGGCATCACGCCACTGCGCGTCGTTGACATTCACCGCAGCACTGATCAGCTCATCACTCACACCATGCTCGCGCAACTCGGACTGGATACGCAACGGCCCACAGCCCTTGCCGATGCGGGAATGTACCAGCATTTCCACAAAACGCTCGTCGCTCAGCAATCGCTCCTGCCGCAGCGTATCCAGCGCCTGATCCACCACCGCGCCTTCCATGCCCCGCACCTTCAGCTTGCGCCGCAGTTCCTGACTGGAGTGCTCACGTCGCGCCAACAGATTCATGGCCCTGCGGCGTGCATCCGCCGCAGTACCGCCATGAGCCTGGAGAGGGTCAGCAACCTCACGCTTTTTTTTAAGGGGTGAATATGGATGACGCACTGTCAGATATCAAACTCAGGCATCAAGTTTCTCAGGTTCGGCACTGGCAAGTTTGATCAACAGCTTGGCACGCACCTTATCTTCGATGCTGCGCGCAAGTTCAGGATGCTCTCTCAGGTAAATACGCGCATTGTCCTTGCCCTGACCGATGCGCTCACCTTCACAGCTATACCAGGCACCGGATTTTTCAACGAAGCCATGCGCCACGCCCAGTTCAATCAATTCGCCTTCCAGTGAAATACCTTCACCATAAAGGATTTCAAAGCACGCTTCCCGGAACGGCGGCGCCACCTTGTTTTTAACAACCTTGACCCGGGTTTCGCTACCCACGACTTCGTCACCCCGCTTGATGGCGCCGGTACGGCGAATATCCAGACGTACAGAGGCGTAAAATTTAAGCGCATTACCGCCCGTGGTGGTTTCAGGACTGCCGAACATCACGCCAATCTTCATGCGAATCTGGTTGATGAAAATCACCATGGTGTTGGAACGGTTGATGTTGGCGGTGAGCTTGCGCAATGCCTGTGACATCAATCGTGCCTGCAGGCCCATATGTGAATCACCCATCTCACCCTCGATTTCAGCCTTGGGGGTCAACGCCGCCACGGAGTCGATGACCACCACGTCAACCGCCCCCGAGCGCACCAGCATGTCGGCAATTTCCAGCGCCTGTTCACCGGTATCCGGTTGTGACACCAGCAGGTCGTCGACATTGACGCCCAGCTTTTTCGCATAGGTAGGATCCAGCGCATGCTCGGCATCCACAAACGCGGCGGTACCGCCCACTTTCTGGGCCTGCGCGATGACCTGCAAGGTGAGGGTGGTCTTGCCGGAAGATTCCGGCCCATAGATTTCAACAATACGGCCACGCGGCAAGCCACCAATACCCAATGCTATATCCAACCCCAGGGAGCCCGTAGAAATTATACCAATATCGCGTGACACACCGGCATCACCCATGCGCATTACGGAACCTTTGCCGAATTGCTTTTCAATCTGGCTCAGCGCTGCACTGAGCGCCTTGCGCTTGTTGTCTTCCATCGTATTCACCTGCTGTTGTACCTCGTTAAAACCGAATCACTCATACACCTGAAAATCAAGGATAGAATGCCGCTGAAAACCTGCCGAAACCACGTGCTCATTAAAAAATACTACGATATGCTTCAAGCGTACTACGTTTGGGCTGTGGCTCATTATTTCACAAACCCGAGGGGTGGCCTAGCCCCTAAAACCGTGTACGCTATGATTCCAGGCGCTGAGACGCCCTTTAGCCATTTTTGTCCACAATTTAACCAAGGATATTCCTTTGCCTGATCTGATACCCGATATCAATACCACGCGCCTGGCCAATGGCGTGACCATTATCAGTTGCAGTCTGCCTGTGGCTCACAGCACCTCGCTGGGGGTATGGATCCTTAACGGCGGTCGCCACCAAACCCCGGCGCAAACCGGCTATGCCCATCTGCTGGAGCACATGCTGTTCAAGGGGACAAATACCCGCAGCGCACTGGGTCTGGCACGCCGTTTTGAGGCGATGGGGGGGCAGGTTAATGCGCATACGGGGCGCGAACTCACCGCGCTGCATGGCCTGGTGCCAAAGCAGCATATATATGAATTACTTCAATTATTTGTCGACATGTTGATCAATCCGCGCTTTGATGAGGCCGATCTCACCATAGAGCGCGAGGTGGTGCTGCAGGAAATGGCCATGATCGCCGACACCCCCGAAGAAGCGATCGAGGAAACCGCCGTGGAACGCGCTTGGCCCGACCACCCCCTGGGCTGGCCCATTCTGGGCCACGAAGCTGTCATCGAAAATGCCACGGGAGCCGCGCTGCACGCCTATCTGCGCGAGCTGCTGACCGGGGGGCGCCTGTGGATAGTGGCTGCCGGGGCGGTTGATCACACCTCCCTGGTGCAGGAATGCGCCGCGCTTGCCCACCTGCCCGCAGGCGGCGCGCCTGCCACCTCCGTCCCTGACTTCAAGGCCGGCCGCGACCACGCCCGGCACGATCTGACGCAAAGCCATCTGGTGTGGGCGATGCATGCACCCGCGCTGACTGACAATGCACACTATCCCGCCCTGGTGGTCGCCAATCATCTGCTGGGTGGCGGCGCATCTTCGCGCCTGTTTCAGGAAATACGTGAACAACGCGGCCTGGCTTATTCCATACAATCGCGCCTGGATCTGTACGCCGACAGCGGCCTGTGGATGATTCAAACCGCCTGTGAACCGGAGCGCGCCGACGAATGCCGCCGCGCCGTGGAAGATACCCTGCTGAAATTGATGCGCGACGGGCCAGCACCGGATGAACTTGAAATATCACGCGACCACTTGCGCGCCAGCATGTTGATTGCCGAGGACGATCCCGAGGAATGCATGGAACGCCTGGCGCGCGAGGCAATTTATTTGCAACAGCATCTGCCGATGGAGGCGCGTTTGGCGCAACTCACGGCGGTGACGCCGCAGGACATCAAGGATGTTTTGACACACGCGTGGGCGCAGACCCTGCATCTGGAATGGTCGCCCAAGTAATTCAGGAGCCAGGACTCAGCATGATATTCAAGCAACTATTTTCAGTCGCGGGGTCAGGCCTTACACTTGACATTGCATCCATCTATCAAATGCAAGATCTGACCCCGTGATTTGTATTAACGATAGGAAAATTGAAAGTTATAGTCCATCTCGCCTGGTCGCTTATGGCGGCGATGAAGGTTACTAGCGTGACTACTCGCTACGACACCGATAATTTAACAGAAGCCCAATTCGAGCCGGGTTCACGTGGCCGTGTCCTGAAAAATATCCTCGGCATTCGCAGCAAGCGTGAGATGGATGCATTGGAAGCAACGAAACTTGTGGAAGTGACGGACTGGACAATTCGCCACGTTACCGCTGACCAGCGTTTCACCGCCGCCGATATTTGCCAATGGCACAAGCAATGGCTGGGCGAGATGTACGAGTGGGCGGGCGAATATCGACAGGTGAATGTCAGCAAGGGCAGTTTTGTGTTTGCGATGGTTGCACAGGTGCCGCGCTTGATACAGGAGTTTGAGCGGAAGGAGTTGGCGCGATTTACTCCGTGCGTCTTCGATAACCTGGAGGACGTGCTGGAGGCATTGGCGATCACGCATTGCGAGTTGGTGTTGATCCATCCCTTCCGCGAAGGCAACGGGCGCTTGTCACGATTGCTTTCCCAACTCATGGCATTGCAGGCCGGATTGCCGCTATTGAATTTTTCGCCCATCAAAGGCAAACAGCGCGAGGCCTATTTTGCCGCCGTGCGCGCAGGCATGGGGCACGACTATGCGCCGATGATTGAGGTTTTCAGGAAAGTGGTGAAAGCCAGCAGTTAGCGGGTTTTTTTTGTCTGCTTACCGGATACAGGAGAGAGGGCGCGTTCAGCGGCTTTTTTTACGCCTTCAATCGCAATCGAGGAAAGCACACTGGCACGCAAGGCACGCTGATATTCCTTCGCATTGCGCAGGTGTGGGTTATGTTGAAGCAGAGATTTCGGAGCCATGACCCCACTATAATGGACATGCCGCGATAATTCAACTGCCGCAAATGTGGCACTTGTAAGGTCATGGGCACAGACTTGCGATGCAAGACTGTGGGTGGGAGGCTTCTTTAGGAGTGTAGTCCGTAGGATGCGGTGAGGAACGAACCGCATCGTTCGAGAATGCAAGGGGTGACAAGGAGAAAGGCCATTGACTGAATATCGTCGTGCCCGTGTGCCGGGTGCCACATGGTTTTTCACGGTGGGACTTGCCGAACGGCGGGGCAATGGCTTGTTGGTTGAGAGAATCGATACTTTAAGGTCGGCGTTTCGTGTGGTGCGGGAGAGGCACCCCTTTCAAATGGACGCAGTGGTTATTTTGCCCGATCATCTGCATTGCGTGTGGACGCTTCCGGAGGGCGCGGAGTGACTCGAACGATGCGGTTCGTTCCTCACCGCATCCTACGCGCTACCTGCTCTAAATCGAAGATGGAGTTGCACCCATCAGCGGACGCTTATTAGAATCTATGTGAATTTCCGTTTGCACAAGCGTGTGACAGTCACTTGAAGTCCATGTCTGTCTCGAATTAGGTCATTGCTATCCATGATAAACCCATATTTTCCATTGGAAAATATGGGTTTAATTTAAAGTTTGGCACCTTCCGGCTCGCTTTTATGGCTGTCCTGATTGTGCCGTTCAGTGATCTCGTCTGTCTGGTGTGCAGGGTTTCAATAGAGGCAAGGAGGCGGGTATGTGGGTGTCCTGAAATGCCTCGACACGCGTTGCATTGTTGCTACGCTGGGAATGGCCAATCCTTGTAAATGGTCGGTGATTATTTGTGCGGCCTGATATGTCCGTTCCGCATCGATTTCCGACAACCAGGATAGCCACGAAAGCTAAGTCCGGAATCTTCCCGCAAATTTCGACATGGAAAATATGGATTGAATTTTTTTCGTGGAAGCCCCAAACTCGGCTTTAATATAATTCTATTTTCTCACCATGAAAATATTTCAGGAATAGCCAATGACTACAGCATTGCCTAACCCCACAGTGGCCAATAATCAAACTGCCGTTTGGGAAAAAGTTAAACGGCGTAGTATGATAATTCTATCTCCCACAGCATATTCTGCCATGAAACAACAAGAAACCCAACGCATGGTTATCGCCTCCAATGAAGCACTTGAGGCACAACGACAAGCCACGCACATCAAAGAAATGCAGCTGCAATATTTGATGAGCCTACAGCGCGAAAATAATTTAGCAAAACGTGACCAATTTAATCGTGACTTCCAAGCCCAGCAAGCCACCTTGAACCACGAACATCAGCGAGAACTTGCCACGTTCCGCGCAAATGTTGATTTAGCCCTGCAAAACAAAAATCAGGAGTTTCAAATCTGGTGCCTAGAACAGCAACGCGATCTACAAATACATTTGAGCAAGCTGAACGCGGACTTGCAGCGGGAGTTAAGACAATATGATAGAGACGCTGAACGAAAAAAGCTTGAAGAACATAAGAAGATCAACAACTCACCAATTTGGCCTGTTGCCAGTCAGATACTCGGTCATCAAACAGGAACAAGGCAACCACCGCTACGTGTGTTTTTCGCGCCACCTGAAGTCAGTCAAGACCGCTCCTCACAGTCTTCTATTCTCAGTCATTTCCCTCGGCTATCGGAATATCTGACAGAAGAATTACGCGATACATTTAATGCATGGCAAGAACATGGGCGGGAGATAGATTTCCTAGATGGTGCTTGGCAAAACCGGTTTTATCGTGGTGCAGCGGCGGCGGCATCTTTATTTGACATGCTGAAATCAGAGCCGACTTTAATTATCGACTCTTATGTAGAGGGCGAGAATTTTTATTTGCGTATAGCCTATTGGGGTTCGGGCTATGATAAATTCCGATATAAAACCACTCTAAACATTTCTTGGCGTGAACTCCTCGACCAATTTGCTAAAAATCGTGTGATCAATTGGTTAGAAGCCAGAAACAGTTGGATTTCAAAAGGTAAAAGAGTCGAAGATTTCGATAAATGTTATCTGAACGATACATTAAAGAAACTCAGAGCAAATAGTGAGACTCTAGAACGGGAGAATTTTGCTTTGGCAGAAGGTATCCCCTTAGAGCCCAACCGTTATCCTTACCAATGGTTGCAGGCTGATTATGAAGATTTGAAGTCCTTTTTAAGTTCATGGCATTCCATAGTTGCCAGCCTGATTGTGGATGAATATTTCCTGGTTGATGTGCCCGTAGAGCAACGCTTAACGCCACTGCTGTCCTCCATGCTGCCATCTTTGCTGCAGAGGATGCCCCAGGACGTGAGTAATGAAGTCGTGCACATGGTTGCAAACGCTTATCAAGCGTTTTACGGTTTTTTAGAAATGCGGGAATCATCTTTTAAGCCTGAACTCCGGCTAGCCCTTGCGAAATGCTTGGTGGCTTTACCTGATAAGTCTTATGCCAATACGCAATGGCTGGAAGCTATCCGCGCTTGGATAGTGCAACGTGGGCGTGAAGCAGGTCATGATGAACAAGCTGAAGCTTTGCTCCTGCGCATGGGATCGCTAATACATACTAACGACCGGCCATTTTTATTAGCTCTGCAGGATTATCTTAAATATTTGCCTGACGATGAAAACCAAAAAATAACGGTTATGCTTGAAAAATTTCTGGAATTGACGCCTGAAACAACCCGCAAAGTTCAACTTTTCAATTAATGCATAGGAGATCCGCGATGTCTACTACTGTTTTAGGGCCATTAAAAACCCTCTTTAATGATAGCCCGGATGTGTTGCGGATGTTGGATATCCGTGCTTTAACCCTATCTGCACTATCGGATGAAATGCTGCGCGAGGAGCAGCGCAAACATAAGTTTTTTGGTGTTCCCATCAATGTATACGCCACCGGCAGGACAGGAGCAGGAAAGACCAGTGTAGGTAACTTATTATTCAATGCGCCAGTATTGAAAAGTGATGGTAGCTTAGATTGCACTTCCACTGTGCAATATTTCAAGATGCAAAGTAATTTGTGTTATTTCGACCTTCCTGGATCAGGAAGTAGTGAGGCATTTGAGAATATCAATCGCGCAACTTTATCTATCGAGCAACTTAAAGATAAAGACGTAATCACGGAAATTCCAATGAGAAATTTCACCGATTATCATAGAACAAAAACTTACACGGAAACCAGGATTACAGTGGCTGACTGGCAGGCTAGTGAAAATAGAAAAGAATTTTTCCCTGACATTATCTTGTATGTAATCGCGCCACACGAATCATTTTCTCGGATTGATACAGAGTATTTGAAAGATTTATTGGGATTCATAAAAACCAATGGCCATAAAAACCTTGTCTTCGTATTCAATATTCACGAATTGCCTGACGGTCAGCCAATAACCAAACCTAAAAACCTTGAAAACGTGGAGTCAAAAATAAAAGAGGTTTATGCCAAAGTATATCTTGATACGATCATAGCCCCAGTGATCGTCAAGATCAATGCGCTAACGGGGATTGGCTTCACTGAATTGACTGAGCAAATGTGCAATTTATTGCCCAATGAAAAACTTGGTCAAATGGGCAGCGTTTTACATGAAGATTTGAAGGCTCAAGCAAAATCAGAACGCAGTCGGCGTTACCGCGACATGTTAATCAAAATCGCCAGCCGAGTCGCAACGTATAAAGTGGATTACCGAATTGGTAGTAACAGCCTGCTATTACATGAAATGTTTTCGGCGGTATTGGATTATGGAATGCAGACGTTTCATCCCGGCACCACCTTGGCAGATGTGCAAAAAGCTCGTCGTTTAACGGAAGATTTAGCCAATACCTGTCAAGAAATGCGAAGCCGAAACGTGATGAAAACAATACAAGTAACCGAAATAAAGCATAAAACGGAAAGCAGAGTTTCTGGTTATCGCGATGTTTATGAAGATACTACCGAGACAAGGTATGAGCCTGAGAACTATACCGAGAAAAAGGAGAGCATAGTATTAAGCTGTGTTTTTGCAGCGCCTGCTCTTGTTACAGGGGTAGTACAAGGCGCATTTACAACACTTGACTCCGAAGGCTTTGAAAAGGGGTTTGATAATGGAATGAAGTGGTTTGATGAGTTAGTAACCACAGAAACCACAAAAACAAAATTTAACGAAACTAAAGTTTCTGTTAAAAAACATGTGCGCACCGACCCTATCTATGAAGATGTTGTGGTTCAGGTTCCTTATACAGTGGAAAAGCAAGTGTTAGATTACAAGGAATATTTGTTAGGTGGATATGAGGTAATTAAAAATTTACTTGCGATTGGTATAGGCATTGAAAAAATCGACAGCCTAAATAGTTTGGCAGATGATTTTCAAAAAATTTATGCGATTGGATCACAAGAGCTGAAAAATATGGCTATAAACGAGCAAAAAATAGCAAGCCTTGCCGGATCTATTCCTCGTGATGATCAAGAGCACCACAGAATGGAGCGGAGCATTTACAGTTGCTTAAAAAAGAACACTCTGGGTTGAAATTGATTAAATCGGCTAGATCATGATTGAGTAATATGCTTTTTATAAACAACGTATTCACTTAGGAGAATTCCCATGTCAAATGAACATCATAATCCCTTTGTCGATGGCTGCATTTCGGGGGCTCAAGACATCGCTCAAGTAGGTGGAACCGGCTTGGCAGTATTTGATGCGAGCAAAGAAGTGGTTGGTTTTGCCGCGGGCATGGCTCCACAGGTGGCTGGTGCAGCGGTGGTAGCAACGGCTTTTCCACCCTCAATACTTGCAACATTTCCTATAATGAGTGATCAAGCCTATCAGGAGGGTAAAGAGATAGGGGGGAATTTTATCGAAAATCTGCATGAGTACCCTGCCAACATTGCCGACAAGCTTGAATTTAGCTGTTATGTCGCAGATGAAGCTAGGCAAGACCTACAAAACACATGGCAAGCAGTAGAAGAAAAGATAGAGTTGATGCCTTTTGTGGTGGAGGAAGTGGGGGATAGGCTACATGATTTTGTGGAGGATGTGGGAAATTCAGTCTCTAATTTTAGTGAACAATATATCCCGCCCGTATGGGATAGCATGTCTATATCAGCACCTACACCTACTCCTGATGAAAGCGCACAATCCACCTCAGAAACTGGATTGTTTGGGGGGTACGGATCATCGCAAGACAGTAAAGACAACACGGCTTCCATTTGGGGTGGTGATACAGGTAGTAACAGCAGTTCTGGGTGGGGCGGCAGCAGCGATAGTTCGTCTTCCAATTCCAATTCTGAAAACAGCGGCAGTAGCAGTTCCGATAGTGGTTCATCATCCAATCCGTAACGTGGAATTGAATCCGTAGGTGTGCTGCTGGTGTTTATGATGGTGCCGCTGGCAATGCAATGGACGCCGCTCAAACTGGCCTTCGTTCCCCATCGCTATAGTGGACCCTGAAATCTGGACAATAGTTTAAGCCGTGCTTATCCGGTTGATACCCTTCCCCCCAAGGTTCGGGTGAAAAGTCATTGGCGCGTCCATTCGGTTTGCGATAATGCTTATATCATAACACGACGGAAGCCCGACAGGCTGCTAGAGGGTACAAAACCCGCATTCGATAATCGACGGATAAAGTATCACTAAAGGGATATGGCAAAGCAAAAACTCGAACTCACCTGGGTCGGCAAGGACGCACGGCCTAAGCTGGAGCCGCGTATTTTTCTGGAAGACCCGGCTAAGCCATATCACTCCAAACATCGGGGTTCGCACCCAACCTCGGAGTCAGGCCTTACATTTGACATTCCGAAGGACTCAACATGATATTCAAGCAACTATTCGAACCCGATTCATCAAGCTACACTTACCTGCTGGGTTGTCGTGACAGCGGGCAAGCGGTGCTCATTGACCCGGTACTGGAAACGGTAGAGCGGGATCAGCGTGTCATACAGGAACTCGGGCTGAAGCTCGCCTATTGCATAGAAACCCATATTCACGCCGATCATCTCACTGGCGCGCGCAAATTAAAATATTTGCTGGGCAGCAAAATCGCGGGGCCGGCACTTGATGGCGTCGCCTGCCGTGATGTTGGTCTGCGCGAAGGTGAACTGTTCCGCGTCGGCAGCATTGAAATTCACCCGCTGTTCACGCCCGGCCACACCGACACGCATCATGCCTATCTGATCGACAATGGCACGCATCCACTGTTGTTCAGCGGCGATGCGCTATTGATTGACAGTTGCGGGCGCACCGACTTTCAAAGCGGTGATGCCGGCATGCTGTATGCCTCCATCCAGAAAAAATTCTTTACCCTGCCCGATGAAACGCTGCTGTATCCGGCTCATGATTATAACCAGCGGCAAGTATCCACGATTGGCCAGGAAAAAATCCGTAACCCGCGCATTGCCGGAAAAGCCGAGCAGGAATTTGTCAGCATCATGCATCATCTGAAGCTACCTCACCCGCGTAAAATGGAATTCGCCGTGCCCGGCAACATGCACTGCGGCGAGTGTCCGCCCAATGTGCCGGATGAATTCAAGGGGCCATGCGAGGTCAGCGAACAAGGATGAGGTTTAAACGACCTCAGGAGGGACAACGCGTGGCTTGCGGTTTTCGTCAATCGCCACATAGGTGAGCGTGGCCTCGGTAACTTTGGTAACGTGCGGGCCTTGCGCAGTGACGCGCTCGGCATACACATCAACACTCACCGTCAGCGAAGTGCGCCCCACTTTAATGACATCCGCATAACAGCTAATCACATCGCCGACAAATGTCGGCTCATGAAATTGTACTGAATTTACGGCAACCGTCACCACATGGCAACGTGCACGACGGTACGCGGCAATGCTCCCCGCAATGTCAATCTGCGACACAATCCAGCCACCAAAAATATCACCTGCGGCATTGGTGTCAGATGGCATGGGCGTTAAACGCAGAGTGGGCTGGCGATCTGACGGCAGTACCATTGTTTCAGAACTCATATTCAAATATCCCACTAATGTCCTTCATAAAGTTTCTCTACCAGATCTGTGTAACGTGTCATCACCAGATTACGCCGCACTTTCAGGGTGGGCGTCAATAATCCATTTTCCACGGTCCACGGCTCCATGCTCAGCGCTACACGTCGCACCTGGGCATAGGCGTGAAAACTGCGTAACTGTGCACCCAAACGTTCCAGCACGGCGCTGCAGGCGCGTTTGTCCTGTAGCAGTCCGGCATCCAGACTCAGAGTGCCCGCCAATATTGACCATTGCTCAGCGTTCAGCACCACCAGTGCCGCCAGATAAGGACGGCCTTCGCCAATCACCATGACCTGCTCAAACAGTGGATCGAGCGAAAACATTAGGGTCAAGTCTTGACATTATTCATCACCGCTCGCCTTTTATCACCCGGCTCCGTGTAAACCCCATTCAATTGGCGCATCCCCGCTGATAAACGGGTATCAAGCGTTTCGATCAACAAGTGATAATGATTGTCCATTAAGCAATAGGCGTGGCAAAGCCAGTCAAAGCGCTCCGCAAGCACCGCGAGAAATGAATCGCGATCTTCATCATCAAGAAAAATCGCACCGGGAAACTCTAATCGCGGTTATCTGGCTATGGGGGTAGCGTACTGCAAAAAAGAACTATGTCAAGACTTGACGCTATTGTTTTGAGTATCAGATAGTGTTGGCTCATTGTTTCCATCGTGGCGCGACATCTGATGGCGCCTTCCCCACTTTTCGAGTATATCAAGGATGGGTATCAGACTTTCGCCGCTCTCGGTTAAGGTATATTCCACTCGGGGCGGTATCTCAGGGTAAACCTTACGAGAAACGATCTGATGGTATTCCAGATCGCGCAACTGCCGTGTCAGCATACGTTCGTTGATGCCAGACATTTTCTTCTCCAAAGCGGTGCGTGCGAATACGAAGCAGGGCGATGATAAGCAGCTTCCATTTTCCTCCCACGATGGATATCGCAGTTTCAACGGGGCATCTGTCTGTGACGACGTCTGTCTTTTTCATAGTCATACCGAAAATCCCTTAAGGGTTCTAGTGTTTAATTGCGTTAATTCGTGGAACACACTTTATATATATAATTCAAAATGTTAGGTATATTTTTAATGTCACCAATTAATACAATTAAGCACTAGCAAAAAGTGCTTTGCCAGAGGTCAGTGCCGAGAAACAGTACATTATTATAAATGCGCCATGAATTTTATTGCGCATATTTTACGCGCGCTTCGTTTTCTGAATGAATGGCAAACCCGGCACGCGCATGATGGATGTAGCTTGCTTCTGCATGACTCCACTGGCGAAGGTTACTTCCATGACTACCCGTGGTGCATCGAATAACCACTTACATTTTTGACTGTAGGTTTCATCGCTGACCGTACTTGTTTTTAACTCTCACACTCAGCACTATAACTCTTGTTCAGTATATCAGTTCCCTTAAGGAGACATATCGATGAAACATGAAACCGTGCTTGTGTATGGTGGCGTCGGGAGTCAAAGTCTTGCCATTGCCCGCGCTGCGGTTCGTGCAGGCTATGATTGTCGAGTAGTGACGCGATCCGTCGAAAATGCGGGGCGCATTGAGACGTTGGGTGCACGGCCAGTATTCGGTGATTTTTCCGATGTTCAGTCACTGAAAAAAGCCACCCAGGATTGCGACGCGGTGGTTTTGACTTTACCCCTTGTTTTTGATGCTGAGCGTGCCGTGGGCTGGGCGAAGAACATTATTCAGGCCGCGCAGACCGCGAGAATAAAATGTTTCGTATTCAATGCGAGCGGTCCCGTTCCGCGAGATGAGACGGGTGTGACGGCTGTGGATATCAAGGTGTGGGTTTCAAGGTTGCTGGCCTCAAGTGGAATCCCTGTTGTGAGAATCGAGCCGACATTGTATCTGGATAATTTGGCATCGCCTTGGGCTGCTCCTTCAATCGTTCTGCAAAATACCTTGGCGTACCCTTTGCCTGAAACACTACAGATTTCGTGGACAAATTGGGACGACATGGCTGCCTGTACAGTCGCCGCGTTAAAACATCCTGAATTCGCCGGGCGTTCGTTTCGCGTCGGTGGGCCGCAGGATCTGACGGGTGGCCAACTCGCGGAAATGCTATCGGCCCGTTTGGGGAAATCGATCTCGTATCACCCCATCCCCTTGGCAGACTTTGCTTCCGGTCTCAATGCGGCGCTCGGTGATCCCGTGGGAACGGAGATCGCGCATTTGTATGAATGGTTTTCGGGGGCAGGCGCGACCTATCTCGCAGTCGATGATCCGGTTCGTACAGAAGTCGAGCGCGCGTTCTCTTTCACGCCCCGGCGATTTTCCGACTGGGTGAATGGCATCGATTGGGTTGAGTTAGTCAAGACCACAAGCCCATGAACTCTTTTTGCCCAAGATTCGATCCATCTCCGATGAAGCATCGAACGTTTTGGTTGAAAAAGGCATTTGCCCGGCTCATGGGAAAATGGAGCATTCAATTCAAGGGAGATTGAAAAACATGAGAGCCATCATGAGAAAAATAGAAGAGAAAAAATCCACGCTGGAGCGTAGCCGTTTTGTTGAGTGGTTGATACGCGAGGATGTCCCTGGTGCTGAAAAACTTTCCTTCGCGCCGGCGATGGCTTTTTTTATCATGGGGTTTCGGGACATTTTGTGTTCACTGAAGCAGAGAAATCCCACTACGTGGGCGGCGAAAATCGTGAATCAGCACTGCGATGAAGATGCCGATCATTGGCGATGGTATATCGAAGATTTGGAAAAATTGGGTTTCGATCATACTGTTTGGGGCGGGGATCTGTCTGGATTGTTTTCCCGTATGTGGAGTGATGAGACGCGGGAATCTCGGAATCTTGTCTACTTGACGATGTATCATGTACGCTCGGCGCCGAGTCCGGAAGTGTTATTGGTTATTATAGAAGTGATGGAGGCGACTTTCGGTGTTTTTAGTGATGCTCTTCATAGAGCTTTGCAGGGCATGCCGGCTTACTCAAATTTGAAATACTTCGGCCACACGCATCGCCAGGAGGAGGAGTCTCACGCGATCGGTAGTTGGACGCAGTCAGGTAGTCACTCCGAAGATATCTATGGAATACAATTGCCAAAAGAGGTTCGGGAAATTTGCTTCAACATAGTCGATGCTTTATTCGCTCAGTTCCAGGAGGTATTTGAGGAATGGTATCTGTCGAAAAATAGCTATCATCAGCATTCGCATCAGAACTGTCTCCAGGAAAAGGTAGGATCATACGTTAGAAGTTTAATGTGAGCTGTTCATCTGGAAGGAGCTATGCACATGAAAACTTGGAAGATGACTTTGTTGTTCTTGATGATGGGAGGCATCAGTTACCCTATCGGTGCGCAAGCGGAGTTGTCCGCCAACGCCAAAGTGATCGCTACCGGATTGAACAACCCGCGCGGTCTTGCGTTCGAACCTCGTAGCGGACTGCTTTATGTCGCCGAAGCAGGATTGGGAGGTAGTAATAATACGACAGGGTTGTGCGAGCAGGCGCCGCCGCCTCTGGGACCCATCACAGGTGGAAGCACCGGGCGAATCAGTGTCATTGATGCGTCTGGTCGGCGATTCACTTTGGTGGATGGGTTACCCTCCTTGAAAACGCAATTTGGCGACATTTTGGGGCCGACAGATGTGGAGTTTTCGCAAGGCAAACTTTATGTGCTTATACAGGCAGGATGTTCCAAGGGGGATTTAAACGTCCCCAATGCAGTTTTTGAGATCACTGGGGGAGTGCCACGACTAGTGGCTGACCTCTCCGATTTTACGATTAAAAACCCGCAAAGTTATCCGCCGGATTCCGATCAGGACCCGGAGGGCGCGCCCGCTTCATTCAAAGCCGATAAGCAGGGAGGCTTGCTCGTTGTTGATGCCAACCGCAGTACGGTGAATAGGATGACGCCGGATGGCAAGGTGACCAGATTCGTGGATCTGACACAATTTATCATGGGGTTTACCGTTTACGATACGCCGGTAGCCATAGATATCGACAGCTCTGGGAATGTGTTTGTGGGGAGCTTTGGCTATCTACCCTTCGCTCCCTCTTCGTCGACCATCTATAAAATTACCTCGGGTACGCGGCAGGTATTTCCCATTGGCTGGGGTTTCACTACCCTTATAGATATGGTGTTTGGTCCCGATGGTGCCTTGTATGTCTTGGAAACTTCCACCGCCAACACGGGAAATTTCCCCTTTCTCATTCGCAACACCGGCCGGCTATCCCGACTTAACCGTTATGGAGCGCTGGAATTTGTCACCACGGGCTTGGACATGCCCAGCGCCATGACCTTTGGCCCCGACGGTAAGTTATATGTTTCGAACCGAGGCCACGGCGTTCTGGGCTTGCCAGGGCAAGGAGAAATTGTCAAAATTGATCCTGGTCCTCGGCGTTGAGCGCATTCTTTTCCCTTGCATGTGTTAGCGATGATGATCTGTTGCGCAGATCCTCGCGGGAGTCTCCAGAGGATCCCGCCGTTACCTGCTCAAATCTGACTGCCGAAAACAGAAAACATTAGGATCAAGAAACATTAGATGCTATCGTCATGAGATTATAACTTTATGATAAAACCGCATCTTTCTGACCCCCAAAGTAATTTTGGGTATCTCACCTGAGAGGAGGTAGATCACCATAGCAGTGAGACCGAGCACGAGAGAATGTCCACCACAAGTCGCCACGATGAACTTGGGTTGTTTCCAACATTAGGGTCTACTATTGAATTTGCAGATGACGGGGGCGGCATTTCAAAGTCGAGTCAATCCGGTTTCCCGGATACGAACCCCAGGAGCCACACCCCCGTCAGGAATAATGCTACGCTTTTCATTGACGGGTGTCATCTGCAAATTCAATGGTAGACCCTATTACTCTTTACTTCATTCTTCTTCGCGTGACCGCCGCTCAAAAATTTTGGTCTTGCATTATCACTCAATCGAAACTAATATAGTTACATATGAAGTCGAACACCCGATTTTCCATGGCTGTGCACATCATGACGGCATTGGCCTACGTGAAGGAAAAAATTTCGTCCGAACAGTTGGCGAACACGGTTAATACCAATCCGGTAGTAGTACGTCGCATCCTCGGTGCGCTCAATCGGGCGGGATTGGTATGCGCTGAGCGTGGCAAGGTGGGTGGATTTTCCTTGGCGCGCGCGTCTAAGGATATTTCGTTGCTCGATATTTATCGTGCGATACTCGCCAAGCAGAAACTGGTGAACCTGCACGATAACCCGCAGAATCGCGCTTGTGCGGTAAGCTGTAAGGTGCGCGGCGTGTTGTCGACGCATTTGAAGCAGGCGCAGAGCGCTTACGAACGTGAGCTGAAAAAGGTAGCACTCGCGGATATCGAAAAATCAATGTGATTTTTTTGGTCAAAATAGTAACCAATGTGGTTACATTAATAGGAGAGAGAGATAAATGAAACTCACAGGTAAAACAGCGGTGATTACGGGTGGCAACAGCGGCATCGGCTATGCCACAGCCAAATTATTTTTAAGTGAAGGCGCTAAAGTAATCATTACCGGCAGAAATGAAAAAGCGGTTAAAGAAGCAGTGTGTTCATTAGGCAGTAATGCGCATGGAATTGTTTCAGATGCAAGAAAAACAACAGACCTGAATAATTTACACCAACAAATTTCTGCGCTGACCCCCAAGGTGGACATTTTGTTTGCCAATGCCGGTGTTTTTTTGGTGGCACCCTTTGAACAAATAACGGAAGAATTATTTGACAGTAATGTGGACATAAATTTCAAGGGCGCATTTTTCACTGTTCAGAAATTACTGCCCTTCATTCCTCAAGGCGGCTCAATCGTTCTCAATTCGACGCTCGTCGTTCATGTAGGGCTAGAAGGTAGCACCGCTTATTCAGCATCGAAAGGCGCGGTGCTTTCATTGAACAAAACCTTGGCTATCGAGTTAGCAGGCAGAAACATCCGCGTAAACAGCATCAGCCCAGGAGCAATCAACACACCCATCATGGGTAAAGCAGGTATGGATGAAGCAACACTGCAACAATTCGCCGCAAGCGTGATGGCTAAAATCCCCCTCAAACGATTTGGTGAAGCCGAAGAAATTGCTAAAGCCGTTTTGTTTTTGGCTTCAAGCGATAGCAGTTACATCACCGGCGCAGAGCTGATAATTGATGGTGGTAAGGGAATAACTTTTTAACGGGTTTAACGGGCGTATTCCGCAAGTAATGCGGCGATGCGCTTGCGAGCGCGCACCTTGTCTACCGACGAAGTGGCCAAGGTGCGCTATTCCAAATTAAGGAGATTGAAATGGAAACTAAATAAATGGAACAACTTTTGACGGTGTATTTTACGGCACCGAATAAATCGGATGTGCAGGCAACCGCATCGTTCGAGAATGCAAGGGGTGACAAGGAGAAAGGCCATTGGCTGAATATCGTCGTGCCCGTGTGCCGGGTGCCACATGGTTTTTCACGGTGGGACTTATAGACGGATTTGGCCGAACGGCGGGGCAATGGCTTGTTGGTTGAGAGAATCGATACTTTAAGGTCGGCGTTTCGTGTGGTGCGGGAGAGGCAC
>JAHFRW010000021.1 GCA_023266055.1 Gammaproteobacteria bacterium
CAAAACATCCTGTGGCCAATGTACGCCCACCACAATCCGTGAAATACCGATCAGGCTTGCGGCAGCAATTAACAGTATTGTGATGGCCGGGCGACGTAATAACAGGCTCATCGCACCCGCAAAGGCAAAGATGGTGGTGGTATGGCCGGAGGGAAAGGAGTTGGATTTGAACGCTGGTCCAATAATGTGGAAGGTATCCAGTGCAAGCACTGCCGGGGGGCGGGCGGCATGGAACAGTGCTTTCATGCCCTGAGTCATTAGCGCGGTGAGTAATGCGGTGATAAGCAGTACCCATACAATATCGGGGCGGCGGCCGGCAAAACACAAAATCAATACAAGCATGATCAGGGCATCACCCATAATGGTGAGATTGGCCCACGCTATGTCGCCGGTGATGTGGCTGGTGGTATTGATGGCTAAAAACAGGGCTTTATTGCTGTCAGTGGCCAATATCAGCAGTAACAGGCACAGGCTGACCGCAGGTAAGGCCCACACTAATGGGGATCGCAGGGCCAGTGTTTGGGTCGATGAAGGTGCAGTGTCATGAGTATTCATGGCGTCAGTATATCGTAAATTGGCGTTTGACAGACGTGACGTAGTGTACGCTGTAGTATGATGTGATTTTACTCTTGGAATAAATGCCATGCAAAATACGTCATATAGCAACGCACTTATTAATGAAACCAGTCCGTACCTGCGTCAGCATGCACATAATCCGGTGGAATGGTATCCGTGGGGGGCGGAGGCTTTGGCCAAGGCGCAGCGTGAAAACAAGCCGATTCTGCTATCTATTGGTTACTCCGCATGCCACTGGTGTCATGTCATGGCGCATGAGTCTTTTGAGGATGTCGACACCGCGCAGGTGATGAATAGGTTATTTATTAACATCAAGGTGGATCGGGAAGAGCGGCCTGACCTCGATAAAATCTACCAGACGGCGCATCATCTGCTGGCACAGCGTGGCGGTGGCTGGCCCTTGACCATGTTGCTTGCGCCCAGTGATCAGGTGCCGTTTTTTGGCGGTACCTATTTCCCTGTTGAGCCGCGTTATGGTTTACCAGGGTTCAAGGATTTATTGCAGCGAGTGGCCGCTTTTTATCATAACAATAGTGATGAAGTGCAGCAGCAGAACATTTCGCTGTTGAATGCGATGCAACGTATTGCACCTGTAACGAATGCGGCAAAAGCGTCAATTAATGCAGTGCCGCTGGATGTTGCGCGACGGCAATTGGAGCAGAGCTTTGATCCGCAGCATGGTGGTTTTGGCGGCGCCCCCAAATTTCCGCACCCTACCCACATTGAGCGTTTATTACGGCATGGGGCAGCTACTTTTCAGCCGGATACGCAGTCACATGATGACAAGGCGCTGAGCATGGCGTGCTTTACCTTGACCAAAATGGCGCAGGGTGGATTATATGATCAGCTGGGAGGGGGTTTTTGTCGTTACTCGGTTGATGAGGTGTGGATGATTCCGCATTTTGAAAAAATGCTCTATGACAATGGCCCATTGCTGGTGCTGTATAGCGAAGCATGGCTGGTCACGCGCGACCCTTTATTCAGGCGTATTGCAGCAGAAACGGCGGCATGGGTGATGCGTGAGATGCAATCTCCGCAGGGAGGGTATTACGCAACGCTGGACGCTGACTCCGAGGGACATGAAGGAAAATTTTATGCATGGTCTTGTGAAGAAGTGCGCACATTGTTGAGTGATGAAGAATACCGCGTGGTGGCGCGTCGCTTTGGGTTGGATCAGCCGGCCAATTTCGAAGGTGCCTGGCATTTGCATGTCCATGCCGATGTTTCGACATTAATGGCGGAGTTTTCGTTAACGGAATTACAGATCAATACGCTGCTTGAGGGTGCCCGTAAAAAACTTTTTCAGGCGCGGGAGGCGCGTGTTCACCCGGGGCGTGATGAAAAAATGCTTACCGCCTGGAATGGCCTCATGATTAAGGGCATGGCGGCGGCGGGGCGTCATCTGCATCGTGCTGAATATGTTGATTCAGCGCAACGTGCGCTTGATTTTGTTCATGGGAATTTATGGAAGGATGGCCGTTTGCTTGCCAACTATAAGGATGGCCGCGCTACATTGCCTGCCTATCTGGATGACTACGTATTTCTCATTGATGGCATTCTGGAATTATTGCAGGCACGCTGGCGTGAGGGTGATCTGGCATTTGCCATTGAGTTGGCCGATGCCGTGCTGGCACATTTTGAGGATGTCGGGCAAGACCAGGCAGGCGAGGGTGGCTTTTATTTTACGGCGGATGATCACGAACGACTCATGATCAGGCTGAAAACCTGGGGTGATGATGCGTTGCCTTCTGGCAATGGTGTGGCCGCCTATGTGCTGGGCCGTCTCGGTCATCTGTTGGGTGATCACCGTTATCTTGATGCGGCGGCGCGTACCCTTCACGCCGCCTGGCCTGCCGTGAAGGAGCTGCCGTATGCGCATAACGCCATGTTGCTGGCGCTGGAAGAGTATCTGAATCCCCCCGAGGTCATCATTTTGCGTGGACAGTCGCCAACGTTAAAGGAATGGCATTCACTCTGCACAGAAAAATATGCGCCGCGCCGCATAACTCTGGCGATTCCCGAGGGAGCGTCAGACTTGCCTGGTGTCTTGGCGCAGCGAGAGGGAGCGCATGAAGCTGTAGCGTATGTATGCAATGGTCTGGCATGCAGTGCGCCAGTGGTTACACGAGAAGCGTTGCAGCAATTGCTTGGCGTACAGTAAAGGATGGTCGTGCATGTTGTGGGCGGGGTGGGGTGTGGGTATTTTGCATGTGTGAACGGACGTAGCGCCCCGCAGAAAATTATTAACGTAAAATCAATGGCTTGGTATTTTTATCTGAAATTTTCGCCTATGTGTGTTTGGTTGGATGCTTCTTCAAAAGCAGGATTGAAAATTTTTTCGGTTGAATCAGTCGTGTCTCCTTATGTGGGTCAATACGTAGTATAATATTTGCTGAAATACCCACTTATTCAGGAGTTTTTATCTGATGGCACGTGTGACCATAGAAGATTGTTTGGCAAATGTAGATAACCGTTTCCAGTTGGTACTGGTGGCTGCCAAGCGCGCACGCCAGCTTGCGGCAGGTACGCAGCCCACAGTGTCCTGGGAGAATGACAAGCCTACCGTAGTCGCGTTGCGCGAAATTGCCGCCGGCAACATTGACCGTACCATTCTGGACACAGTCATTGCCCAGGAGCATGCGATTGAATCCCACGTTAAGGACGAAGAGTTGCAGGATTTGCGCGGCATGGAATAGTATCGTGCGGGTATCGCATGCCCGTGCGATTTTTCGTGTCATGGTTGATTTATGAAGATCCTCGAACCCTCTGCACATGCCGCCCCTCCAATGGCGGGTGATGACACACCTGCTCCGGTATTTTCGATTGATGATTTGTGCGCAATGCTGGCGCATTATCTTGAGCCAGAGCATGTTGATCAGGTTCGGCATGCCTACATGTTTGGTGCCGAAGCACACAAAGGCCAGCAGCGTATCTCCGGCGAACCCTATATTTCACATCCTTTGGCAGTGGCGCGTATTCTCGCCGAAATGCATCTTGATTATCACAGCATCATGGCGGCATTGCTGCATGACGTGATCGAAGATACAGGCATCGTCAAAGAGCATCTCACCAAGGAGTTTGGCGAAGAAGTCGCTGATCTGGTCGATGGCGTCAGCAAACTTACCCAGATAAAATTTCAAACTAAAGCCGAAGCCCAGGCCGAGAATTTTCGCAAAATGCTGCTCGCGATGACGCGGGATATTCGCGTTATTCTTGTGAAGCTGGCGGATCGTCTGCATAACATGCGCACCCTGGGGCCGATGATGCCGGATAAAAGGCGTCGCATTGCCCGTGAGACGCTGGATATTTATGTTCCTATCGCGCACCGCCTGGGGTTGAATACACTGCGTCTGGAGCTGGAAGAGCTAGGATTTGCCACGTTGTATCCGATGCGTTATCGGGTGCTTGCCGAAGCGGTACGCAAGGCGCGCGGCAACCGCAAGGAAGTATTGCAGAAGATTACACTGGCCATGGAAAGCCGTCTGGAGCAGGAGGGTTTGACCGGACATATTCTTGGCCGGGAAAAACATCTCTATAGCGTCTATCAAAAAATGCGTGGTAAGCACGTATCCTTTTCTGAAGTGTTTGATGTATATGCATTCCGCATTATCGTGGAGAAGGTTGATACCTGTTACCGTGTGCTGGGGGTAGTGCATGGCCTCTATAAACCCGTGCCCGGCAAATTCAAGGACTATATCGCCATTCCAAAATCAAATGGTTATCAGGCGATTCATACGGTGTTGTTTGGCCCTTATGGCGTCCCTATTGAGGTGCAGATTCGCACCGAAGACATGAACAAGGTTGCCGAGTCAGGCATTGCCGCGCATTGGTTGTATAAAGCAGGAGACAAGTCCGGCGGTGCTCATATTCGTGCCCGTGAGTGGTTGCGTGAAGTGCTGGAAATGCAGAAAAATGCGGGCAACTCTCTGGAGTTTGTTGAAAACGTCAAAATTGATTTGTTTCCTGATGAGGTATATGTGTTTACCCCAAAAGGTAAAATCATGCAACTGGTGCGAGGCGCTACGGGTGTGGATTTTGCCTATGCGGTACATACCGATGTCGGTAATAGCTGCGTGGCGATAAAAATAGATCGGCATCTTGCGCCCTTGAGCACGGCGCTGAATAATGGACAAACCGTCGAGGTTATTACTGCCGCAGGCGCGCAACCCAATCCTGCGTGGCTTAACTTTGTGATAACGGGTAAGGCGCGCGCCAATATTCGTAATTACCTGAAGAATCTTAAAAGCGAAGAAGCCATCATCCTAGGCAAGCGATTGCTTGATAAGGCATTGGCGGAAGTCTCGTTATCCATTGTTACACTGCCTGAAGAGTGGGTCATGCGTCTGCTTCAGGACCTGAAGGTCAAGGATCTTGATAGTTTGTATGAAGATATCGGGTTGGGTAACCGCATGGCGGCGTTGGTGGCGCATCGTTTGATCCCGGTGGATGATGTGGCAAATGAACGCAGTCGCACGGGTATCAAAAATGTATTGACGCGTTATGTGCCGGCCTGGTTAAAAGGAGGGGAGCGTTCCGCATCACAGCCCTTGTTGATCAAAGGTACCGAAGGCATGGTGGTGGCATTTGCAAAATGTTGTCATCCTATTCCGGGAGATCAGGTGTTGGGTTTTGTGTCCGCCGGGCGCGGTATCGTGATTCATTCTGAAGAATGCAAGAACGTGGCCGAATTCCGCAATCGTCCGGAAAAATGGATAGACGTGCAATGGGCGCCGGAAGTCACCAGCGAGTTTCCGGTAGAAGTACGTGTCGATGTGGTGAATCAGCGCGGTGCACTGGCAACGGTGGCGGCGGCCATTGCTGAAATGGGCGCGAATATTGACAACCTTCAGTTTGAGGAGCGGGATGGCAAGTACAGTACCTTGACCATTGTTGTTGAAGTGCGTGATCGCGTGCATCTGGCGAAAATCATGCGGCGTATTCGTTCTCTGGATATTGTTGCACGCATTAATAGAACCAAAGGATAACATGGCCATGACAAAACAGATTATTCATACAGATAATGCACCCAAGGCAATTGGTACATATTCTCAGGCGATCAAAGTTGGAAACACGGTGTATTTATCCGGGCAAATCCCGCTGGTGCCACACACCATGGAAGTGGTGCAGGGAGATATGCCGGTACAGGTCCGTCGTGTGTTTGATAATCTTCAGGCGGTGGCAGAGGCGGCGGGTGGGAGGCTTGCCGATGTGGTCAAGCTCAACGTGTTTCTGACTGATCTGAGACATTTCCCTGTCGTTAATCAAGTGATGGCTGAATATTTTCAGGAACCTTATCCGGCCCGTGCGGCGATTGGCGTTGCTGCATTGCCGCGAGGCGTGGCGGTAGAGATGGATGCTGTTATGGTGATAGACGTCTAGCAGGCTGTTTCTCAACAATCTGCTAGTGTGTGTCCCCCAGTGTGTTATCAAGATATTGTAGAAGTCTTAGTCGGTTGCCCTCATAGGTGAGCGCCTCGATATGCCTGCCCACGGGTTGTATCCACAATGTTTTGGGTTCATGTGCCGCGTTATAAAGGCGAGTAGCATGATGCACCGGGACGATGGGGTCTTGTTCATTATGGATGATCAATATTGGGATCGGGCTGATGTTCGCAATGGCTTGCTCCGGACTAAAGCTCTCATCCATTGTCAGCCACGGTATCCATTGTAATGGCCAGGTTAGCCAGAAGTCTGCCATTTTTTCACGGGTAATGGCGCCATAACTGCTGAAGGCGCTATCAATGATAACTGCCTTGATGTGATTGCGCAGCCCGGATTGTGCCACAGCAGGCACGGCCAATGCCCCCCCCAGGCTTTGGCCAAGCACGACAATGCGGTCAGTGTCGATATCCGGTCGTGCGGTGAGTGTTTGCAGGGCCGCTTCAGTGTCGGTCAGTGCGCCTGCTACGGTGGCTTGGCCTTGTGAGCGTCCATAGCCGCGATAATCAAAAATGAAAACATTATAGCCTCTGCCAGGCAGCCAATAGATGCTGAGAATATGGGTGCTGATGTTCTCGGCATTGCCATGTAGAAACAATATCGTGCCTTTCGCCTTACCTTGCGCGGGCAAATACCACCCATGCAGCATCACGCCATCGGCTGATTTAAAGCTCACATCCTCGTATTCAAGATCAAAACGTTCGGGAGACAGGACGTGTTTTTTTTGTGGCTGGAAGAACAGCGTGGTGCATCCACTCATGCAGATGAGCATGCAAAGGCTGAGCAATATATTAGGTAAACGCATTTTCCAGGATTCCGTTGGCTCGCACAACATCAGAAATAAATGTAAAGGCCTCCACTGGCTTCCAGGTATTCGTGACCCATTGACTGAATATGACTGAGCTCAATGGTCAGAGAAACTTCCTTGTTTAAGATAATACTTTGTTTCAGGGCGATCTGGCGTAAATCCAGCTCATAACTGCCGATACTATGGCGGGTATTGATTTCCAGATGCGCTGTCCATGCGGTGTTGATTTTCAGCAGCAGGCCACCGAGAAATCCTGCCGTGGCGATGGCATTGTTATTGTATTGGTTCGAGTATTCACCGCCCATCTGCAGCAAACCATAGGCCAGGGAGCGCTGCAAGAACGGAATTTCATAAGCCAGGCCTGGTCCACCCTCCATCACCAGCGCGCCGTGACGCTGATTACCAATGGCGCGGTTTTTCCATCCCAGCGTGGCGTTCCATGAAATATGTTTAAAGAAATTATCACGAGGCTCCAGTGACAGGATATCAATGACGGTAAATTTGTGAACTTCCGTTGATTGTGTATCATCGTGGTAACGTAGTTCAGTATTAAAAAAATCCAGCTTGGAATTCCATGCATAACCGGGGCTGGGATCCATGAAATCATGGTAAGCCGCGCGCCAGCCGAGTTGGGTGAACCCACTGTTATTGGAGATGCCGGCCGCTACCGTGAAACGTGATGTGTCATGGCCCTGATCGGGGCGTGTGGTAGGTTGAGGTATTTGCGGTGGGTCGCTGCGTACTTTTATTTTGCTGCGAGTGAGCAGCATGGAGCGTTCCACGGGCGTCAGGTCAGAGCCAATGGCGGCCGCGTTTCTGATTTTATCATAACGTAAATAATCAAAGGCCAGATCCAGTACCGCTGCCTGACGCTCGGGGGGCAGCGTTTTTAATGGCATTTCTATGCTCGTGGTACCTTGCTGGTACGCTTGCGTTGCAAGAATATTTTCTTGCGTGGACAAGGCGGCCCGTCGACTTTCTATAACGGCCTTGCTGGAAGGATGGTAGGTGACGCTGGCTACCAGGCCATGTTTTTTATCGAGCAGCTTGAGTGTATCCACCGGAATCGTCCAGCCCTTGAATTCATCGGTGAGATCAAGATCAGGTATCGCCACTTCAAGGAGTGACAGCAGATGGTAGGCACAATTTTCGGTGAAAAAATAATAGTCAAAGTAAGTGGGTATTAATTCATAAGCGTGTTGCAGAATGATTTCGACCTGTTGTGGGGTGAGGTTCAACCGGTATTCCCATAAATCGCGGTTTTCCATTTGTACATATTCACGTAACTTGAGATGGTAGGGTAATACGTTGAAACGGCCTTGAAACCCGCCAGTGAGCCCTTTCACGGCATAGACGAAGGTGCTTTGACTGTCCACCTGTGCGGCGTAGTTGATGGTGAAATCGAGCATGCGGGTTTCGCGCACCTGACCTTGGCGATCAATGCGCGCAAAGGTGTGCCCGAACATTGATGATGGGCTGTTGGGGTGCGCGGAAGGAAAGATAATAGTTATCGCTTCGGGCTGCAAGGCGTCACGTAATTCCTCGAAAGGTACGCATCTGTCATTGGGCATGCGCGACACATCAAACTCCAGCTTTTGTTTCAGCCACTGATAACGGGCAATGAAGCGGCACTGCGGAGGCAGTGTTGTAGGCACTACAGGCGCCGTGGAAAAAAAGCGCGCCAGGGTGGCTTCCATTTCGGCTTGAGGGTTGGTTTTGCCTGTGGTGGCATTGAAAAAGTCGCTGCCATCCACCTGGCTGGTGTAGCCGCCCAGGAGATTTTTCTTGTAATGCAGGAGTTTTTGCCAGGTGGGTTCGTTCCACAAGGCTTGTGCGCGGGCACGGGTAATGAGTTCGTGGAGATGACTTCCGGGAAAGTGCTCGATGTCTTTGACAGCCTGGTCATATTGATCGGCGGCGATTAATCTGCTCAGGGTTTCATCCGGGTTATCGGCATGCACAGTGATGCAACAGAAGAATAGCGCAAGGCTGGTGATGAGATATCGAAGCATGATGGTCGGATTGCCTGGCTACAGATGAGGAGGATATTCGTTAGTATGGCAAACATAAAAAAACTCCGGCGGTTTATTGCCGCCGGAGTGTATTGTCATACAGGGTTAAGGGATTAACGTGTTTGCCATGTATTCCTGCAAGTGATATCTGGCCCGATTAAACCCGTACCCGTAGGCGATGTTTTACTGCGTTACATATTGAGACAGGCGAGTGTCATTCAGCATCGCCGTGTTGAGTGTCGTCAGTACAGTGGCGGGAGTCGTCCCGCTGGCGCTGAACAACGGCTCATACTGGTCTTTGGCCAAGCTGTAAAAGGCGGGCTTGTCTGCATCGGTTACGCCAAGAATGGCGGCCAGTGCTGCCAGGTGATCGCCATTGCCCTGCGCCATGTCTACCGCCAGTGTATCCATATTGCTGGCAACAAAGGTTTCACCTTGCTGTTCATTCTGTACGGTCTTGGTCGTGTCGCAACCCAGAATACCGGTGGTCATAAAGAAGGTATTCGGAATCAGGATATTGTTCAAGATGGCTGCAACCAGATTGGATCCCAACCCGGTTTTTCCGGCCATAACTTCTTTGCCAATGCCGCATCCGCCTGCCTTTTCTGTGGCGAAGGCCATTGAAGTAGAGCCCAGCGCAAACGCACAGCATAGACCTATTGCCAATTTCTTCATGTGTAGTCTCCCGTTTTCCATATTTGGAATTCAAAGTGTTGTGAGGGAAATCCCCAAGGATTTAGTGCGCGATTTAGTTAGCGTAGCCAGCAAAGCGTGAGTCGGCCCGCAGGGTATCCGTCAAGGCGACGTACATGTCATCGGCATTGTTGTTGGTGGAAACCAGTGCGGAAGCATGGCTCTGGGTTAAGGCAAAGAAAGCGGATTGCTGGTTCTGGGGGATGCCCATCAAGGCTGCCAGCGTTGCAAGGTGCTCACCCTGGCCCTGGGCAATATCCTGTGACAGGTTGTCCAGATTGGCGGTCATGAATACTTTGCGTTGATATTCGTTGGTCACAACATTGGTTTCATCACAGCCGAGGCTGTTGAAGCTGATGCCCAGCCATTGATTGGTGGTGCTGCCGTTGGTGGTGGCGGCAACGACATGGGCAAATAAACCGGTTTGTCCGGCGAAGAGTTGTTGACCCAGGCCGCAGCCCGCGCCACTGTCGGCGAAAGCGGTACCGGCAGGTATGACCAGCGCCAAGGCCAGAAACGATTGACGAATTTTGTGCATATCTTGCTCCTTAATTCTTTGTTGAGTGAAAACCCCAAGGTTTAGGTGGCGTCAATCTGTGTATTGCTCCCTAAGCCTTAGAGTATATACCGGCAATACTTGTGTTTTGTCAAAGGTATTTTTGCAGCGTCGGGGGTTTGTGGGATAAATGAGACTGAGACGGCGTGCCCATGCCTGATTGAGTGCGTATGGAGCGCCGGGATGCAGGACTTTACGCCGCTCATTGTATTAATATCGCGCAGCATCCTGATGTGTTTTCTGTCCATCATGCAGATGTCTGAGTGCTTGCCTGAATTTGGTCAAACATTGTGATAAAAGTGGGATTGATTGTCATGGGAAGTGTCGGGTTGGTGGTATAATAATCTTGGAGTTGGCCAAGGCAGTCGCTGTTGCCGCAAGGTTAATAGAGGAAAGTCCGGGCTCCACAGGGCAGGGTGCCAGGTAACACCTGGGAGGCGCGAGTCTACGGAAAGTGCCACAGAAAATATACCGCCAATGTGCAGGTAAGGGTGAAATGGTGCGGTAAGAGCGCACCGCGCGACTGGTAACAGGCGTGGCAGGGAAAACCCCACCCGGAGCAAGACCAAATAGGGGAACGATGGTGCGGCCCGCACTGTTCTCGGGTAGGTTGCTTGAGGTGTACGGTGACGTGCATCCCAGATGAATGGCTGTCCATGACAGAACCCGGCTTATCGGCCGACTCCTTTTTATTTTTTAACTGTTTTGATAGTGTTTTTCCCTTCCCGAACATCTTCTAAGATATTGCTCTAAGTATGCCCCCCAACGTCATGATTCTAATCATGCTGGAGTGGGATGTATTTTGTGATGATCTTCTTCCTCTCCTTTTTTACGCTAAGTCCCTGTCAGTAAAGCAGGAACGTCTCAAAATCCTGATGATTTTTCTTGACATTTCCCCTCGTGGATACCTATAGTGTCGCTAAGTGGGTTAAAGTGGGAAAAAGTGGGGCTAATGGGCGTCACGTGTGCTGGAATACAGAGGGGTGGATGTTTTGTTTCGTGGAGGTACATCACTTAGCGTTGATGTCAAAGGCCGCATGGCAATGCCGGCCAAGTACCGCGATCGGCTGCAGGATATATGTAGCGGTCAACTAGTGATCACTGTTGACCGTGATCATTGCTTGCTGGTGTATCCGTTGCCGGAGTGGGAAGAGATCGAGCGTAAGCTGGTGAAGCTGCCGAGCCTTAACAAGCAGGCGCGTCGGCTGCAACGTTTGTTGATCGGTCATGCGACAGAGTGTGAGCTGGATGGCGCGGGACGGATTTTATTATCACCGCTGCTGAGAGAATTTGCGGCGATTGATAAGCAGGTTATGTTGATTGGTCAAGGTAATAAATTTGAATTATGGGATGAAGCGACCTGGAATGCGCGCCGCGAGAGCTGGCTGAGCGAGGTCGAGGATGAGGAAGAGTTGACGGCAGATCTGGAGTCGTTGTCGCTCTGAATGATGTTTTATGGTGATCAGTGTGGTATCAGGAGCCTGTGCCTTGTTAGCGGGTGGCGAGATTTAGTATGAACGCTGCGGAGGCTTATACCCATCGACCTGTGCTGTTGGCAGAGGTGCTCGAGGGGCTATCTATCCGGCCTTCTGGTATCTATGTGGACGCAACTTTTGGCCGCGGTGGACACGCCCGCGCGATATTACAGCGTCTTGATGCACATGGATTGTTACTGGCCGTTGACAAGGATCCGGAGGCGGTGGCAGCGGCGCGCGAGATGTTTGCGGATGATGCGCGATTTTTTATTGAGCAGGGGACGTTTGCCATGCTTGAGTATTACGTTCAGGAGCGCGGATGGAAAGGCAGGGTCGATGGTGTGCTGCTTGACCTTGGTGTTTCTTCGCCACAACTTGACGATCCTCAGCGTGGTTTTAGTTTCAGGCGCGATGGCCCTCTGGATATGCGCATGAATCCACAGGTTGGCATGAGTGCAGCGCAATGGTTAGCCAGCGCCAAGGAAACCGAAATTATTTCAGTGCTGCGACTTTATGGTGAGGAGCGCTACGCTCCGCGCATTGCGCGCGCATTGATTGCGGCGCGTAATGAATCCATGATTACCACAACCGGCCAGTTGGCGACGATTGTGGCGGCGGCCAACCCGGCATGGGAGCCGGGCAAGGATCCTGCAACACGTACATTTCAGGCGATACGTATTTACATCAATCGGGAACTTGAAGACGTCGAAGTTTGTCTTCCCCAGGTGCTTGACGCACTGGCACCCAACGGACGTCTGGCAGTTATCAGCTTTCACTCTCTTGAGGATCGTATTGTCAAACGTTTTATACGTGAAGAGGCGCGGGGTGATCACTTTCCGGCACATGTCCCGGTGCTGGCAACAGCGTTGCAGCCGCGTCTGCGGTCGATAGGTAAGGCGCGGTATGCCAGTACGGAAGAGTTGTCTGCTAATCCACGTGCGCGCAGTGCCGTACTGCGAATCGCGGAGAAAATCTAGTCGTGATGAATAACCGCTATACCAGAATGGGTGTGTTGATTGGCTTGGTGGTGGTGTCCGCGCTGGCGGTGATTTACTCGAAGCATCAAAGCCGTAAGTTATTTATGGAGCTACAGACTTTGCAGAAAAGTCGTGATGATATGGCGATTGAATGGGGGCAGCTGCAGCTGGAGCAAAGCACGCTGGTCACTCATGGACGCATCGAAAATACGGCGTATACCAAACTGGGGATGATGCTACCACCCCCTGATGCAATGATTATCGTAAAGCCATGACGTTGAATAATGTCCAGTCCGCTTATAAAACATCCCGCATAAGACTTGTGTTGGTGCTGGTGATATTGGCTGTGGCCATGCTGTTGATGGTGTGGCGTGCTGTGGACATACAGGTATTGCATCGGGAATTTTTGCAGGGACAAGGTGATGCGCGCCACTTGCGTGTGGTCAACATGCCCGCGCATCGTGGCATGATTACCGATCGTAACGGCGAGCCCCTGGCGATCAGCACGCCAGTTGATTCGGTGTGGGCAAACCCACGTGAGTTACTGGCGGCGCGATCACAATGGCCGTCCCTGATGCGTTTATTGCATCTTGATGCGGCCACATTACAACAGCATCTTGCCAAGCGTATCGATCGTGAGTTCATTTATCTGAAGCGTGCCGTTAGCCCTGATCTCGCGCAACAGGTCGTGGCACTGGGCGTGCCGGGGGTGTCATTGCAGCGTGAGTATCGTCGCTATTATCCGGCGGGTGAAGTGGCGGCGCATGTGTTGGGCTTTACCAATGTTGATGATCGAGGCCAGGAAGGTATTGAGCTGGCGTATGAAAGCTGGCTGCGTGGTATTCCGGGTAGCAAGCGTGTGATCAAGGACAATTTGAAACGTACGGTGGAAGATGTCGAGGGAATCAGTGAGCCTGTGTCTGGCAAGGATCTCGCGCTCAGTATCGACCGTCGTTTACAGTACCTTGCTTATCGTGAGTTAAAGTCGGCCATTCAAAGCAGTGGCGCACGTGCAGGATCCGTGGTGATGCTTGATGTGGTTTCGGGTGAGGTGTTGGCGATGGCTAACTACCCATCATTTAATTCCAATAATCGCGCCAAGCTTCGCGGAGATGTCTATCGAAATCGGGCAGTCACGGATGTGTTTGAGCCGGGTTCTACCATTAAACCCTTTACCATTGCGGCGGCCCTGGAGGCTGGAAAATATCAACCTCATACTATCATTGATACCACACCGGGGTTTTATAAGGTCGGTCGTCATCTGGTGCGTGATATTCACAATTATGGCGTAATTGATGTTTCTACGGTATTGCAGAAATCCAGCAATGTTGGCGCAACCAAAATGGCTTTGGCGATAGAGCCGAAACAGTTGTGGTCAGTTTTTTCACGCGTTGGATTCGGATTAAGTACCAGCAGTGGTTTTCCTGGTGAAATGGCGGGATTGTTGTCAAGTTACAAAGGCTGGCGCGAGATTGATCGCGCTACGCTGGCATACGGTTATGGATTGTCTGCGACGCCTCTGCAGCTTGCCCAGGCTTATCGTGTGCTTGCCGATGATGGGCAAATGAAACCGATTTCGTTTGTCCGTACAGATGCGATCCCGTCTGGTGAGCAGGTTATGCGCCCGGAGGTTGCTGCGCAGGTGCGTGCCATGATGGAATCTGTGGTACATGATGGAGGTACAGGGACGGCGGCTGATGTGCTGGGTTATCGTGTCGGCGGAAAAACCGGCACAGTGCATAAGTCCGAGATGGGTGGATATGCCGAAAATCGCTACCTTGCATTGTTTGCAGGTCTGGCCCCCATCAGTCATCCTCGCCTGGCCATGGTAGTGATGATAGATGAACCGGCGGGTAATGAATACTATGGCGGCCAGATTGCCGCGCCAGTGTTCGGAAAAATCATGTCAGGGGCATTGCGTTTGCTGGATATTGCGCCGGACGATATGCAATCGCTGCGTACACAGCTCGTGCAGGTGAGTGGCCCGTCTCAAGTACCTCTGCCAACGCCTGTTCCCGTGCAACAAGTGCCTGATTCAACGAGGCCGCACCTTAAGCGTGTTTCTACGGGAGCATTATGACAGCGTCACGGCCTCATGGAACGCAGCACAGGAAAGCATTAAGCGTGCTTCTTGCAGGGCATGCAGTGATTGATGCCGCTGTTGATTGTGAAATTAGTGGTTTGTCAATGGATAGCCGCAAGGTGTGTGCAGGGGATTTGTTTTTGGCGTGTGTGGGTCATCAGGCACGGCATGGACATGAATTTATTTCGGATGCCATTCAGGCAGGCGCGGTAGCCGTGGCCTATGAGCTTGATGATGAGGTTGCGATACTTGAGCAATCGGACAAGGTGCCCATGTTTGGCATTGCCCGACTGGGTCAGCAGGCGGGTGTAATTGCCGAACGATTTTATGATAACCCTTCGAGCGATATGTTTGTGGTGGGAATTACCGGTACCAATGGCAAGACATCGTGCAGTCAGTTTATTGCCCAGGCTCTTGGCGAAGAAGCGCCATGTGGTGTTATTGGTACGCTCGGTAATGGTTTATATGGCCAGTTACAGATGAGTGAGCACACTACGCCGGATGCAATATCCCTGCATGGCACGCTGTCAGAAATGTATGTGGCAGGAGCGCGTAGTGTTGCCATGGAAGTGTCTTCGCATGGATTGGAGCAGGGTCGGGTGAATGGTGTGATGTTTGATGCCGCTGTTTTTACCAATCTCAGTCGTGATCATCTTGATTATCATGGTGACATGGCGTCGTATGGTCGAGCCAAGCAACGCTTGTTTACGTTGCCTGGATTGCGTTATGCGATTATCAATATTGATGACAGTTTTGGTCAGATGCTATTGAAGTCGCTCTCAGGAGATATTCAAGCGATCGCATATACTTTGAATGATGTGGAAAGTGCGGGTGCTGTGCAAACAGTGCGTGGAACACTGCTGCGCCAGGGGCTTGAAGGTTTGAGTATGCAGGTAATCTCGCCATGGGGTGAGGCAAGTTTTTCGAGTCGTCTACTGGGGCGATTTAATGCGAGTAATTTGCTGGCGGTGCTGGCACTCTTGGTGATATCGGGCGTGCCATTGAGTGATGCTGTGCAGAAACTGGAACGGCTTCGACCGGTGCCAGGGCGGATGGAATGCTATGGTGGATACAATGAAAAACCGTTGGTCGTGGTCGATTATGCGCATACTCCGGATGCATTGCATCAGGTTCTACAGTCGCTGCGTGAGCATTGCCAGAATGCATTGTGGGTGGTGTTTGGCTGCGGTGGTGACCGTGATCGTGGCAAGCGGCCCTTGATGGGGGAAATTGCGCAGCGCCATGCTGATTATGTAGTGCTGACAGATGATAATCCTCGTCATGAAGATGCAGATAAAATTATTGCCGACATTCAGGCAGGATTACAACCGCGTCAATCGGTGCATGTTGAACGGGATCGTGCCCAGGCGATTGCCTGGGCAGTAACACGTGCGGCGGCACATGATGTAGTGCTGGTTGCGGGCAAGGGCCATGAAAATTATCAGTTAATAGGTGACAGGAAGTTGGCATTTAGTGACAGTATGCAGGTCAAAAAGCTAGTAAGGGAGGCAGCGTGATGATGACCTTATCGGAAGCCGCCCGCGCCTTAAATGCCACTTTGCTGGGTGAGGATGTCAGATTCCAAGCGGTAAGTACGGATACCCGTACCCTGCAGCCGGGTGATCTTTTTGTTGCCTTAACAGGCGATAATTTTGACGGGCATACTTTCGTGTCGGAAGCGATTGCAAAAGGTGCCTGCGCAATATTGATTAGCGCTGCGCTTGATACCACGGTATCTGAGTTAACCGGAACAGTGGTTCCCGCCTTGCGGGTTGCAGACACACGTCTAGCGCTAGGCCAGTTGTCGGCAGCCTGGAGAGCGCGTTTTTCCATACCGGTTATCGCCGTCACAGGCAGTAACGGCAAGACTACGACGAAAGAAATGCTGGCCGCAATTTTTGCACAACGCGGCAGTGTTTTGGCCACGCAGGGTAATCTCAATAATGAGATCGGTGTGCCATTGACATTATTGAGGTTACGTAAAGAGCATCGTTACGCCGTGATTGAAATGGGCGCCAGCCATCCTGGGGAAATCGCTTATCTAAGTGGTCTTGCACGTCCCACGGTGGCCTTGATTACCAACGCGGCAGTGGCTCATCTGGGTGGTTTTGGCAGTCTGGACGAAGTGGCGCGCACCAAAGGAGGTATGTATACCGGTCTGGTGGAGACGGGTGTGGGTGTGGTGAATGCTGATGATACGTATGCCAGTTTGTGGCGCGGCATGGTGGATGGGCGTCGTTGTGTCACATTTGGCATGCGCACAGCAGCCGACGTGCACACCGACGTGGATGGGATCAAGTGCCGTATGGATACTCAGGTGATTACCACCTGTTTTGATGTGCATACCCCGGTGGGCGATGTGGCGGTAACATTGCCATTGCTGGGTATCCATAATGTGATGAACGCACTGGCAGCGAGCGCAGCCGCATTGGCTGCGGGTGCGACGTTAAGCGATATCCGTAATGGATTGCAAGGCATGTTGCCGGTCAAGGGACGTTTAATGCTTAAGCCGGGAATTCATGGCGTGCGGGTTATTGATGATACCTATAATGCCAACCCTCCCTCGGTGCGTGCAGCGATTGATGTTTTGGCGGTGGCCAAAGGGCAGAAAGTGTTAGTGCTGGGTGATATGGGGGAGTTGGGTGATGACGCTCCCGCCTTCCATGCTCAGGTGGGTGTTCAGGCCCAGGCGGCGGGGATTAACCGACTGTATGCAATGGGTGATCTAAGTCAGTTGGCGGTACAGAGTTTTGGCAAGGGGGGGCGCCATTATGCAACTCATGAAGCATTGGTGGGCGAGCTGACTGCCGAGCTTCCGGTATTGGGGGCGAGTACCACGGTGTTGATAAAGGGATCACGATTCATGCGTATGGAACGTATTGTTGACGCGATTGTAGAGAAGGGTTAGCAGTTATGCTCCTTGAGCTTGCCAAATATTTTACCCATTTTTACAGTGGATTTAACGTATTCCAGTATTTAACGCTACGTGTAGTGTTATCAACATTGACAGCATTGGTCATCGCTCTGGTTATTGGGCCGATCATGATTCGCAAGTTGACGGAATATAAAGTGGGTCAGAGTGTTCGTACAGATGGACCTCAAACGCATCTTGGAAAGTCGGGGACACCGACGATGGGTGGAGTGCTGATTCTGGTCGCGATTGCCATAAGCACATTGTTATGGGTTGATTTGAGCAACCGTTATGTATGGCTGGTATTGGCGGTTACCCTGTTGTTTGGCGTTATTGGTTGGGTGGATGATTACAAAAAACTGGTGTTGCGTAATTCAAAAGGCCTGTCGGCACGTGCCAAGTACTTCTGGCAATCGGTGATTGGTTTGGGAGCGGCGATATTCATTTATGCATTGGCTCAGACCCCAGCAGAGACCAGCTTGTTGATTCCGTTTTTCAAGAATTTTTCCATTGAATTGGGTGTCATGTTTATTCTGCTCACCTATCTGGTGATTGTGGGTTCCAGTAATGCGGTTAATTTAACAGATGGTCTTGATGGTCTTGCAATTATGCCTACGGTATTGGTGGCAGGTGCATTGGCGGTGTTTGCTTATGTTGCAGGTAATGTGAAGTTCGCCACATATCTTAGCGTTCCGTATGTGATGGGCGTGGGTGAAGTGGCAGTATTTTGTGGGGCTATGGTGGGTGCCGGGCTGGGATTCCTGTGGTTTAACACCTATCCCGCTCAGGTGTTTATGGGTGACGTCGGCGCCTTGGCGCTGGGTGCCGCCTTGGGCGTGGTCGCGGTGGTGGTGCGTCAGGAATTGATTCTGTTCATTATGGGTGGTGTTTTTGTAATGGAGGCTGTTTCTGTGATGTTGCAGGTGGCTTCCTTCAAGTTCACCGGGCAGCGAATTTTTCGCATGGCGCCGCTCCATCATCATTTTGAGCTTAAGGGTTGGCCGGAGCCGCGTGTGATTGTGAGGTTCTGGATTGTGACCGTGATTCTGGTCTTGATTGGTTTGGGTTCGTTGAAGATACGATAGTGTCGTGGGTAGGCTTTGGATAGATATGGGCAATGCAAAACCAAATACGCTGATTGTTGGTTTGGGTAAAACCGGGCTGTCATGCGCGCGTTTTTTGACAGCGCAAGGTGTGCCATTGGCGGTGACTGACAGTCGTGCTCAACCGCCCGGCCTGGGTGAATTACAGCAAAATCTGCCCGATGTTGCCGTGTTTGTGGGTGGTTTTGATCCTGCCGCGTTTGCGGCTGCTCAACAACTGATTGTCAGTCCGGGTGTGTCATTGCGGGAACCATTGATTGCCGAGGCGATGCTGCGTGGTACACCTGTTCTGGGTGATATTGAGTTGTTCGCGCGCCATGCCGGGGCGCCCGTGGTGGCTATTACCGGTTCCAATGGCAAAAGCACTGTCACTACGCTGGTGGGTGAAATGGCCAGGTGTGCAGGACGTAATGTGAGAGTGGGTGGAAACCTGGGTACGCCTGCGCTGGATTTACTGGGGAACACCGAGCCGGATCTGTATGTGTTGGAGTTGTCCAGTTTTCAGCTCGAAACTACGTCATCTTTAGATGCTGTAGCGGCCACCGTGCTTAATATTAGTGTTGATCATATGGATCGCTATCAAAACATGGGTGAATACGCTGATGTAAAAGAGCGTATCTATCGTGGAACAGGGGTCATGGTTCTGAATGATGATGATGCTGCAGTAACGGAGATGAAACAGCATGATCGTACCAACGTATACTTTGGCTTGAAGGCGCCGAAAGATAATGGCTTTGGTGTCATTGATGTTGCTGGGCAATCATGGCTAGCGCAGGGTACTCAACCTCTGATGGCAGTCGCTGAGGTACGTATCAAGGGCTGGCATAACATTGCGAATGCCCTGGCGGCACTTGCCCTGGGTCATGCCGTGGGATTGTCTATGGAAGCCATGCTTGAGACGTTGCGTAATTTTCCCGGATTACCGCATCGTAGCCAGTGGGTGGCGGAATTTGGCGAGGTGGCCTGGTATAACGATTCGAAGGGTACCAATGTGGGTGCGACACTCGCAGCCTTGCAGGGGATGCCTGGCAAGGTGGTTTTGATTGCAGGTGGTTTGGGCAAGGATGCAGACTTTACGCCACTGCGTCAGGCGGCGCTGGATAAAGCACGTGCAGTGGTGTTGATTGGTCGTGATGCGCCGTTGATTGAGCTGGTATTGAAGGGTGCTGTGTTAGTGGTGCATGCGACAACCATGCAGGATGCGGTCATTCGTGCACGTGATCTGGCTCAACCCGGTGATGTTGTGTTGCTGTCTCCCGCCTGTGCCAGTTTTGACATGTTCAGTGGTTATGAGGAGCGCGGTCAGATCTTTACCGATGCCGTGCTGGGGTTGGTGGCATGATTACGCAGACCGGGAAAGTATGGGCAAGAATATGGGATCAATGGAATAAGAAAGCCGGTCACTCCAGTGTAGTGGTCATGCCGCATGCACGCATTAATGGGGGTGCTGGTGGGCGTTCAGCAACCTCTGTCAGGCGCATGACATTGCCGTTGGGTGATCCCTGGTTATTTGGCGCCGCCCTTACCTTGTTATTGCTGGGGTTGGTGATGGTAGGTTCCGCGTCTACAAGTATTGCAGAGCGTCATGGTTACCCTTTTTATTATTTGATGCGCCAGACGATATTTATTTCGATTGGGGTGGCGGCCGCGCTGATGGTGGCACGAACCCGATTGGTGTACTGGGAAAAGGCAGGAACGGTACTGTTGCTGGTCGGTATGCTATTGCTGGCACTGGTGCTGTTGCCGGGTATCGGTGGCGGTGAAATCAATGGCAGTCAGCGCTGGATATCGTTGGGATTATTCAAGTTGCAGGCGTCTGAACCCGTCAAGCTGTTTATGGTGATTTACATGGCGGGCTATCTGGTGCGACATGGCGCGGAAGTGCGTGCTTCTCTGTTGGGTTTTGTTAAGCCCATGCTGGTGCTGGCGTTGGTTGCAGTATTGCTTTTACGTGAACCGGATTTCGGCGCAACTGTCGTCGTGTCGGCCAGCGTGCTGGGGATGCTGTTTTTGGGTGGCGCACGTCTATGGCCATTTGTGGCATTGCTATCGGTGGTGGTGGCCGCTGGCGCAGCATTGATTTGGTCTTCACCTTATCGGCTCGAACGCATGACAGGTTTCATGAATCCCTGGGCAGATCCATTTGATACAGGCTTTCAATTGACGCAGGCATTAATTGCATTTGGGCGTGGTGAATGGTTGGGTGTCGGTTTGGGAGCCAGCGTTCAGAAATTGTTTTATTTGCCGGAAGCACACACCGATTTTTTGTTTGCAGTGTTGGCCGAAGAGCTGGGTTTACTGGGTTCGTTGATAGTGATGGCCTTGTTTGGCCTGGTTGTGGTGCGCGCCTACATTATTGGCCGTGTGGCTGAGAAAGGCGGCAATCTTTTTGCGGCGTACATGGCGTACGGTTTAGGTTTGTGGATTGGACTTCAGGCGTTGATTAACATCGGCGTTAATATGGGAGTGTTGCCGACAAAAGGATTGACGCTGCCACTGATGAGTTATGGAGGTAGCAGTATTGTGGTGATGTGCATAGCGATCGCGTTGCTGTTGCGTATTGCTCATGAAACCCATTTTTCCAGTGCGGATGTTCGGTTGTCGAGCGCAGGTTTTCACGTGACGCCTGCGAAATTATGAGGGTGCGGTTATGACAAAGCCGCATGCCAGTACTCACAGTGTACAACGGGTATTGATTATGGCCGGGGGTACGGGCGGGCATGTGTTTCCTGCTTTGGCGGTGGCTGAAGAATTACGTGCACAAGGTGTTGAGGTGATCTGGATGGGTACGCGCAAGGGTTTTGAGGCAGCCGTGGTTTCCCGTGCTGGTTTCGAGATGGAGTGGGTGTCCATTAGTGGGTTGCGTGGTAAAGGTTTGTTGAGCTGGATTCTGGCGCCTTTTAAATTGGTGGTGGCAATGATGCAGTCGTTGATCATTATTATGCGTCGTCGCCCCATGATGGTATTGGGCGTGGGTGGTTTTGTTACGGGTCCGGGCGGCTTTGTGACCTGGTTGTTACATAAACCTTTGGTGATTCATGAGCAGAATGCATTGGCAGGCATGACCAATCGCTGGTTGTCGCGTTGTGCTACCAAGGTATTGGAGGCATTTCCTGAAACCTTTGCCGCACGATCCAATGTTGTTACGACAGGGAATCCGGTGCGCGCAGAGATTACCGCTTTGTCGGTGCCCGAGCAGCGCATGGTCGGGCGCAGTGGAAAATTACATATATTGATTGTGGGTGGTAGTTTGGGTGCGCAGGTCTTTAACGAGGTTGTGCCTGAATCCATTAAACGCATGGCACCCGACGCCCGACCTGAAATATGGCATCAAACGGGCCGACGTCATATTGATGCGGCGCACGCATCGTATCAGCAGGCCGGTATAGCGGCGCGAGTTGAGCCTTTTATTGAGGACATGGCGGCTGCATATGCCTGGGCGGATCTGGTGTTATGCCGTGCAGGGGCATTGACTGTATCAGAACTGGCAGCGGCAGGAGTGGCATCCATTCTGGTGCCTTATCCCTATGCGGTTGATGATCATCAAACACAGAATGCCGCCTATCTGGTGAAGCTGGGCGCGGCATTGCTGATACCGCAGACACAACTGAATACGGAAGCATTGAGTACGGCGTTAAGCCAGTTTTGTAACGCACCGGAGCAAGGGCGGGAAACCCTGCTCAGGATGGCCATGGCAGCACGACAATTCGCAAAGCCACACGCAACGCGTGAAGTAGCTCAGTGGTGTCTGGAGGTAGCGCGTGGTTGAGCGTCAACAGAGCATTGATATATGAGACGCATTAAGCGAATTCATTTTATTGGTATTGGTGGCGCGGGGATGAGCGGTATCGCCGAGGTGTTGCTTAACCTGAATTATCAGGTATCAGGCTCGGATATGAACGAAAGTGCTGCGACACGCCGTCTGGCCGGACTGGGAATCAAGGTCCGTCTTGGCCATGATGCTGCAGTTGTACGTGATTGTGACGTGGTGGTGACATCTACAGCGGTACGCGAGGATAACCCTGAAGTACTGGAAGCACATCGCTTGCGCATCCCTGTGGTACCGCGTGCGGAAATGCTGGCGGAGTTGATGCGTTTTCGTCAGGGTATTGCTGTAGCCGGTACACATGGTAAAACCACAACGACCAGTCTGGTGGCCAGCTTGTTGGGTGAAGGCGGCTTTGATCCGACTTTTGTCATTGGTGGGCGACTTAATAGCATGGGTGGTAATGCGCGTCTTGGAACCGGGCAATATCTGGTTGCAGAGGCAGACGAAAGCGATGCTTCGTTTCTTTATTTACAGCCGATGATTGCGATTGTAACCAATATTGATGCGGATCACATGGAAACGTACGGTGGAGATTTTGGCCGGTTACGCCAGACCTTCGTCGAATTTCTGCATCACTTGCCGTTTTACGGACTTGCGGTGTTATGTGTGGATGATCCAGTGGTGCGGCAGATTCTGCCTCAGATCACGCGTCCATTTGTGACGTATGGCATTGGTCGCGATAGTGGCGCGGATATTATTGCCAGCGATATACAGCAAACGCAGGCACGCACCTGTTTTACGGTGTCACGTCCCGACAATGACCATTGGCTGAAGGTGACATCAACCTTGGCAGGGCGGCATAACGTACTGAATGCGCTGGCTGCGATCAGCGTGGCACATGAGGTCGGTGTGCCTGATGATGCAATATTACGCGGGTTGGCGAATTTTCAGGGCGTTGATCGACGCTTTCAGAGTTACGGTGAGTTCGCCACGCCGATGGGTTCAGTGTTGATGATTGATGATTATGGCCATCATCCTCGCGAAGTGGCGGCAACGTTACAGGCGATTCGTGCAGGCTGGCCGGAGCGTCGCCTGGTGTTGGCTTTTCAACCGCATCGCTATACACGAACCCGGGATTTGTTTGAGGATTTTACCAAGGTATTGTCAGAAGTCGATGTTCTGATACTGATAGAAGTTTACGCCGCAGGCGAAGCGCCGATTGCGGGTGCCGATGGTCGTACATTGTGTCGTGCAATTCGTGCGCGAGGTCATGCCGACCCAATATTTGTTGAGCATGCAGTGGATCTGGCGCAGACACTCACTGGCGTGCTGCATGACGGAGATATTTTGTTAACCTTGGGTGCAGGCGACATCGGTGCCATAGCAGGCAAATTGCCGCAGCAATTGCAAGAAGCGTGATGTGATGATACAGGAGCCACCGGTGTTGCGCGGTACCCTGCTTTACAACGAGCCTATGGCGCGTCATACCACCTGGCGTGTAGGCGGCCCTGCCCGGCAATTCTATCAGCCGATGGGTGTGGATGACCTGGCATTATTTTTACAACAATTGCCTGCTCAGGAACCGTTGTTCTGGGTGGGTCTGGGCAGTAACCTGTTGGTGCGTGATGGGGGTATTCACGGCACGGTCATCATGACCTCGGGTGCGCTGAATGGTCTGTCCTTGGAGATGGATGCCGTCACTATACGTGCGGAGGCCGGCGTCCCCTGTGCGAAAGTGGCACGCTTTAGTGCGCGCCAGGGTTTAACAGGCATTGAGTTTTTTGCCGGAATTCCAGGAACAGTGGGAGGGGCGTTGGCGATGAACGCGGGTGCTTTTGGTGGTGAAACATGGCCGGTAGTGAAAGCAGTAGAAACTATCGATCGCAAAGGAATACGTTATTTACATTCACCCGCTGATTATCAAATCGGCTACCGACATGTCGTGGGTCCGACGGGTGAGTGGTTCATTGCCGCGCACTTTGCCCTGCATACAGGTGATAGTGAAGCCAGTATGGTACAGATTAAGGCATTACTGGAAAAGCGTAATCGTACACAACCAACCCATCAACCCAGTTGTGGCTCCGTGTTCCGTAACCCTGCTGGTGATCATGCCGCGCGTTTGATTGAGGCCAGCGGCCTGAAAGGCGTTTGCGTAGGCGGTGCCTGTGTATCTGACAAGCACGCCAATTTCATTGTGAACAGTGGCTCGGCAAGCGCTGCTAATATTGAGGCATTGATAGTGCGGGTGGCGGAGACAGTGGAACGTGATCATGGCGTTAAACTGGTGCGTGAAGCGCATATTATTGGGGAACTTCAAGGTAACGGGTTAATCTGACATATGGATAGTAATAATTCAAAGAGTACAAGGAATGCCAAAGATTTCGGTAAGGTTGCGGTGCTCTTTGGTGGATGGTCGGGTGAGCGTGAAGTATCGCTAAAAAGTGGCAATGCAGTAGTGCAGGGATTGCTGCGGTGCGGTGTCGATGTGCATGGTATAGATGCAGATAAACATGTATTGGAAAAATTGGCTGCGGGTGGATTTGACCGTGTGTTCATTGCTCTGCATGGTCGTGGTGGTGAGGATGGTGTCATGCAGGGTGCATTGGAAGTGTTGGGCTTACCTTATACCGGTAGCAAAGTGCTGGGGTCTGCATTGGGCATGGACAAGTTGCGGGCCAAGCGTTTATGGCTGGATGCGGGCTTACTCACGCCGGAGTTCCGGGTCATGGATGAGCATACAGATCTACCGGGATTGGTTCGTGATCTCGGTTTGCCATTAATTATTAAGCCCGCACATGAAGGGTCAAGTCTGGGTGTTGCGAAAGTGACACAAATGGACGAGCTTGTGACTGCATGGCAGGCGGCAAGCACCTTGGACAAGGTAGTTTTGGCAGAAGCCTGTATCAATGGTGGAGAGTATACGGCCACTATTCTTGGTGGCGAAGTATTGCCCTTGATACGTATTGAAACAACCCATTCTTTTTATGACTATCATGCCAAATATGTCGCTAATGACACCCGTTATTTGTGTCCATGTGGTTTGGATAGCTTGAGTGAACAGGCAATGCAGGTTATGGCGATGCAGGCGTTTCAGGTGCTGGATTGCAGTGGATGGGGGCGCGTTGATTTCATGCGTGATGCACAAGGGCAGCCGTGGTTAATTGAAGTGAATACCGTTCCGGGCATGACGGATCACAGCCTGGCGCCCATGGCGGCACGTCAGGTGAACATTGAGTTTGATGAATTGGTATGGAAAATTCTGGAGACAACTTTGTAGCGCCATGTTCAGCTCTGCTTTTAGAAAGGTACAGAAAGCCAATCATCGTATAGCGCCGCCTGTAGAGACGGGTCTGGTGCAGCGTTTCAGGTTGCGTCTGGTGAGTATGATTGTCATTGGTGTCACGGTATGCGCCTTGCTGGTATGGGGTTGGTTGAAGCTTGAAGATCCGCAAACCTTGCCCATTGCTACGGTAGAGATTCAGGGAGAGTTTCATTATCTGGCCAAATCGCAAATACAACAGGCAATGACAGGGCGGTTGGATGGTGGTTTTTTTAATATTGATGTTGATGCAATAAGGAAAGTTTTACTGAGCATTCCCTGGGTAAACAGCGCAACGGTGCGTCGGGTATGGCCAGATACCGTGCAGATCATGGTGGTAGAGCAGTTGCCTGTTGCGCGATGGGGATCTGGAGGCTTGGTTAATGGTCAGGGGCAATTGTTTTTCCCTTTGCCGGAAACGTATCCGCCGGGCTTGCCCGAGATGCAGGGTCCTGTTGATAGCCAGAGAGCGGTGGTTGCGCGGTATCGGGAAATGGAGAGAGCGCTTGATCCGCTTGCATTACGTATTGATCGTATTGTGTTGGACGAGCGGCGCTCATGGAAGATAGAGCTGGATGGCGGCGTTACCATGCTGCTGGGGCGGGTTAACGATAACGTGCGACTGTCGCGCTTTGCGCGGCTGTATCCAGTCACGCTGGCGGCGCGTGCGGCAGAGATGGAACAGGTAGATTTGCGTTATACCAATGGTTTTTCGGTGCGATGGAAAACGTTATAACCAGAGTTATAAAAATTATTTTCGTGTTTATTGGGATAAAGAGATTTAGATGTCAAAAAGATCAGAAAAAGATTTGGTCGTAGGATTGGATATAGGCACGTCCAAGGTAGTGGCGATTGTCTGTGAAATCAATGTGGACGGACAGGTTGAGATTATTGGAATTGGATCACATCCTTCGCGTGGTCTAAAAAAAGGTGTAGTGGTAAATATTGAGTCTACCGTACAGTCGATTCAGCGTGCTATAGAAGAAGCAGAATTAATGGCAGGATGCCAAATTCATTCGGTATACGCAGGTATTGCAGGAAGTCATATTCGTAGTTTGAATTCGCACGGCATTGTCGCGATTCGTGACAGTGAAGTTACAGCCGCAGATGTAGACCGGGTGATTGATGCAGCCCGTGCTGTAGCGATTCCGGCAGATCAGAAGATTCTGCACATCCTGCCACAAGAATTTATTATTGATCATCAGGAAGGAATTCGTGAGCCAATAGGCATGTCGGGCGTGCGATTGGAGGCAAAAGTACACATTGTGACAGGCGCGGTAAGTGCAGCACAAAATATTGTCAAATGCGTGCGTCGCTGTGGTCTGGAGGTGGATGACGTTATCCTTGAGCAACTCGCCTCCAGTTACGCGGTATTGACGGAGGATGAAAAGGAGCTGGGTGTTTGTCTGGTGGATATAGGTGGTGGTACGACGGATATTGCAATATTTATTGATGGCGCAATTCGTCATACGGCGGTGATCCCGATTGCAGGTGATCAGGTCACTAACGATATTGCGGTGGCATTGCGTACACCTACCCAGTTTGCGGAGGAAATTAAGATTAAATACGGATGTGCGCTACGCCAGTTGGCAAGCGTTAATGAAAGTATTGAGGTTCCCAGTGTCGGTGATCGACAGCCGCGTCGATTGGCGCGCCAGACATTGGCGGAGGTCATCGAGCCACGTTACGATGAGTTGTTGAGTCTGGTCAAGGCTGAACTGCAACGCAGTGGTTACGAAGACTTGATTGCTGCGGGTGTGGTGTTGACAGGAGGGACTTCAAAGATGGAGGGTGTGATTGAGCTTGCAGAAGAGATTTTTCACTTGCCGGTACGGCTGGGCGTACCGCAAAACGTTATGGGGTTGGCGGATGTGGTGCGAAACCCCATACATGCGACAGGCGTAGGACTGCTATTGTTCGCCTGCCAGAACCGTGCGACGAGCAAGGGCGCAGATGCAAAAATGCGGGAGGGTGTCAAAGGTGTATGGGGGCGGATGAAAGGCTGGTTTCAGGGTAGTTTCTAGTGGATTTTGGATGTTAAACAGGTGTTTTCAGGGTAGATTAAGGAGATAAAATCATGTTTGAATTATTGGATGCATACAGTCAGAATGCAGTAATTAAGGTTATTGGTGTAGGTGGTGGCGGAAGTAATGCCGTGGAACACATGCTGTCGGCGAATATTGATGGCGTGGATTTTATTTGCGCCAACACAGACGCACAGGCATTGAAGAATACCGCCGCACGTACAGTGTTGCAGCTGGGTGGCAGCGTCACCAAAGGTTTGGGCGCGGGTGCCAACCCTGATGTGGGTCGGCAAGCGGCACTGGAAGATCGCGAGCGCATCATGGAGTTAATTCAGGGAACCGACATGCTATTTATTACTGCAGGTATGGGCGGTGGCACCGGCACCGGTGCTGCACCCATAGTGGCGCAGATTGCAAAGGAAATGGGTATATTGACGGTGGCGGTGGTGACCAAGCCGTTTCCATTTGAAGGTGCAAAGCGTATGCGGGTTGCACAGGCGGGTATTAAGGAGTTGACACAATACGTAGACTCGCTTATCACTATTCCCAATGAAAAATTATTGTCGGTGCTGGGCAAGGGCGTGTCATTACTGGATGCGTTCCGCGCGGCCAATAATGTTTTACTGGGTGCGGTGCAGGGCATTGCCGAGCTGATTACCCGTCCCGGGTTGATCAACGTCGATTTTGCAGACGTACGTACGGTAATGTCTGAAATGGGCATGGGCATGATGGGCTCCGGTTCCGCCAGTGGTGCAGACCGTGCCAGACGTGCTGCTGAAGCGGCGGTTGCGAGTCCATTGCTGGAAGACATTAACCTGTCGGGCGCGCGCGGTATTCTGGTGAATGTGACGGCGGGTCTGGATGTGTCGATCGGTGAATTTGAAGAAGTGGGCAGCATCATTAAAGAGTTTGCGTCCGAGAATGCAACCGTGGTGGTGGGTACCGTGATCGATCCTGAAATGCATGACGAGCTGCGTGTTACCGTCGTAGCAACAGGCCTGGGTGGGCGTGAGGACGTGGCGGAAAAACCAATCAAGCTGGTTTACCAGCAGGGTGGGTACAGCGGCACACCGTCATCATCCCATCACGCTGAACAGGCGGCTGGGCAGGCTACCTTGGCGGGATTTAATGAGGTTGATTACGGTAAGCTGGATCGACCGACCGTGATGCGTAACCAGCAAGTTATTGCAGGGCGCCATGCGCGGGCGGTTAATCTTGACGCTAATCTTGATTACCTGGATATACCCGCATTTCTGCGCCGTCAGGCGGATTAATAGGGGATTATGGCTCTTTATGAAGGGGAATAGACGCAAAGGCGTTGTTTTTTTGCAACGCTTTTGCTGGGATTTACCAGATTCCTAGGTGCCTGTTTTGAGCTGTGGTAATATTACGCTATATAGTATAGCGTGCGCCATCTTCGTAACGAAGGGATTGTGCCCGGTGGACAGTGTATATTTTAGAGTGTTGGTAAAATGACCAGACAGCGTACGTTAAAAAATGTCATTCGGGCGACAGGAGTCGGGCTACATACCGGTGAAAAGGTATATTTGACGTTGCGGCCCGCCGCCGTTAATACCGGTATTGTGTTTCGGCGTATTGACCTTGATCCGCCCGTTGAAATTGGTGCGCGTCCGGAAAATGTCGGCGATACCCGTTTGTCTACTACCTTGCGTAATGGGGATGCCAGTGTGTCCACCGTGGAGCATTTGCTGTCGGCGTTTGCGGGTTTGGGCATTGATAATGCCTATGTTGATCTTAGTGCTGCCGAGGTGCCGATTATGGACGGTAGCGCGGGTCCCTTCGTATTCCTGATCCAGTCGGCGGGTGTGGAGGAGCAAAACGCCGCCAAGCGTTTTATTCGTATCAAACGCTCAACGATTGTGAAGGATGGCGATAAATGGGCTCGTTTTGAGCCTTTTGATGGTTTCAAGGTGGCTTTTGGTATTGACTTTGATCATCCCGCTTTCAAGGACCGCCGTCAGGAAGTAGAGGTGGATTTTTCCCGGACTTCTTTTGTAAAGGAAGTGAGTCGGGCGCGTACCTTTGGGTTCATGCGTGATATCGAGATGCTGCGCAGCAACAAGCTGGCGTTGGGTGGTAGTCTGGACAACGCCATTGTGGTGGATGATTATCGCGTACTCAATGAAGAAGGTTTGCGTTATGAAGATGAGTTTGTGAAGCATAAAGTACTGGATGCGGTGGGCGATCTTTACCTGCTCGGCCATAGCCTCATTGGTGCCTTCAGCGGATACAAATCGGGCCATCAATTAAATAATCGATTGCTGCGCGTCCTTTTGGCTGACGAGAGCGCGTGGGAAGTTGTAACCTTTGAGGGCAGCAAGCCTGCTCCTGTATCATTCTCGCAACCGCTTACCGCAGCCAGCTAGTTTCTCGCGAAAAATGCCATAAACACAGGCGATGGTCTTTTTGTGTTAAAAGCAACAAATAATCTTTTTTAACTCCCGGCATACCATTGTTTGTATAAGCACCCTGACCCAGGGCGCTTATACGTGTGCGGTACGCTATTGCTGGTTTACCTGTTTACCGTGACGCGCCAAACGTTGCAGCGCCGTTTTCAGGCGAATATCTGCTATATTTTCGGCGATACCGTCGAGTAACTGGGCGGTTCTTTTTGACATGTGGGCATGTCTGGTTTTGTCCGGACAGGCAATAGCCAGGTTACGAGGCCTGACTTTTACCTCAAGGCTATTCAGCGCTGGTAGGCCTTTTTGCCGCAACTGCTGCAATAATGTACGGTTGTTATAGCGTAATTTCAATGCCCAAGCAGACGAATCAGCATGTAATATCAGTATGTTATTCCTCAGATTGGCTACCTGGCAGTGCTGGTTGAGTGGTGCTGGCAGGCAGTCGCGCAACACACGGTTAAGTGTCTCCAGATGCTGGGTGTGCGCCAGTACGGCCTGCAGGGACTCAGGGTTTGTCGCTAGTAATTGCGTTATGCTTCTGGGGGCTTTCATGGAGATTGATTGCGTCAGTGCTCATTCATGTGTGCATACTTGCGTAAAGACTCATATAATAGTGCCTTATGTTTCAGGCCATGTCCATTTCCCTAAACGCAACGAGGGCGAGAGAATAGCCGGCTTGATGTATCAGGGTCCGGTAGATTCATCGTTTTATCATTATATATGGTTACAAAATTTCTGAATAAGTTGTTTGGCAGTCGCAATGACCGCTTGGTGAAAACCATGCAGGCTAACGTGGCACGCATTAACGCGCTTGAACCCCAGTTGGTTGGATTGTCTGATGACGCATTGCGTGCCAGAACCGACGAATTTCGCAAACGTCTTGCGGCAGGTGAAGATCTCGAGAAGTTATTGCCGGAAGCATTTGCTACCGTGCGCGAAGCGGGCAAGCGTGTGTTGGGCATGCGTCATTTTGACGTGCAGTTGATTGGCGGTATGGTATTGCATTCCGGCAAAATTGCAGAAATGCGTACCGGTGAAGGTAAAACGCTGGTGGCGACCCTGGCGGCGTATTTGAATGCCTTGCCGGGTAAGGGTGTACACGTGGTAACAGTGAATGATTATCTGGCGCGGCGTGACTCGTTATGGATGAGCAAGCTCTACGGATTTCTGGGATTGACTACGGATGTGATTCTTTCCGGCCAGGATACGGCCGCCAAACGCGCGGCCTATATGGCAGATATTACCTACGGTACAAACAACGAATTTGGTTTTGACTATTTGCGTGACAACATGGCCTTCAGTCCCGAAGACCGCGTACAGCGTAAATTGAACTATTCGATTATTGATGAGGTGGATTCCATTCTGATCGACGAGGCGCGTACGCCGTTGATTATTTCGGGGCCCACCGATGATAATTCGGAGCTATACAAGCAGATCAACGTTCTGATTCCGACACTCGTCAAACAACAGGTTGAAGACGGCCCTGGTGACTATGCGGTAGATGAGAAAGCACGCCAGGTGCATCTCACTGAAGAAGGTTTTGCACGTGCTGAGGAGTTATTGGTTGGCGCAGGCTTACTGACCGAAAATGAAAGTTTATATGACGCCACCAATATCAGTCTGATGCATCATGTAAGTGCTGCATTACGTGCCCATGCGTTATATCAGCGTGATGTTGCATACATTGTAAAAGACGGTGAAGTCATTATTGTTGATGAATTTACGGGTCGCGTCATGCCTGGGCGTCGCTGGTCTGAGGGTTTGCACCAGGCGGTTGAAGCAAAGGAAGGCGTGCGTATCCAGAATGAAAATCAGACTATGGCGTCGATCACATTCCAGAACTATTTCCGGCTTTATAATAAATTGTCGGGCATGACCGGTACTGCGGATACTGAAGCCTTTGAGTTTCAGCAGATCTACGGGTTGGAAGTGGTGGTTATTCCTACCAACCGACCTATGGTTCGTCAGGATAAGGGCGATCTGATTTATCTTACTGCCAAGGAAAAATTCGCGGCAATTATTGAAGACATCAAGGAGTGTCAGGGTCGTGGTCAGCCCGTGCTGGTGGGTACCACCTCTATTGAAACCTCTGAATATTTGTCACGCTTGTTGAGTGAACAAAAAATCCGGCACGAAGTGTTAAACGCCAAACAGCATGAGCGTGAGGCAGAGATTGTCGCGCAGGCAGGTCGTCCAGGTATTGTCACCATCGCTACCAACATGGCAGGTCGAGGTACTGATATTGTGCTGGGTGGGAGTCTGGAGGTGGAGTTGGCTGCTTTGCAGGAGTCTGATGAGGATAAGATACAACAGGTACGTGAGCAGTGGAAACAACGCCATGATGAAGTGTTGGCGTTGGGCGGTTTGCATATTATCGGCACGGAGCGTCATGAGTCGCGGCGTATTGATAACCAGCTGCGTGGCCGTTCCGGTCGTCAGGGTGATGTGGGTTCCACACGGTTTTATCTGTCACTGGAAGATAATCTGATGCGTATTTTCGCATCGGACCGTGTGTCTGCCATTATGCAGAAACTTGGCATGACCGAAGGCGAGGCGATTGAACATCCATGGGTCAGCAAGGCCATTGAAAATGCGCAGCGCAAGGTCGAAGGCCACAACTTTGATATCCGGAAACAGTTGCTGGAATATGATGATGTCGCCAACGATCAACGTAAAGTGATCTATGAGCAGCGTAATGAGTTGATGGAAATAAACGACGTTTCTGCCACTATTCGGGCGGTTCGTAATGATGTGCTCACGGCAGTTATCGATCAATTCATTCCTCCCCAAAGCCTGGATGAGCAATGGGATATTCCTGGGCTACAAGCCGCGCTGGAAGGTGAATTTGGTCTGCGGCTGGATATTGCGGGTTGGTTGCATGCTGATGATACATTGCACGAAGAAATTTTACGCAAGCGTATTCTTGATGAGATAGAAACGGCCTATCAGAGTAAGGAAGCCATGGCCGGTGACACGGTGATGCGTCATTTTGAGAAAGCCGTCATGCTCCAGGTGCTTGATACACACTGGAAAGAGCATCTTGCGGCAATGGATCATTTACGACAGGGCATTCATCTGCGCGGTTATGCACAGAAGAATCCCAAGCAGGAATACAAGCTTGAAGCATTTGAAATGTTTGGCATGATGCTGGAAAAAATCAAACGTGAAGTGATTAGTCTCTTATCCAAGGTGCAGGTGCGCGCAGAAGCAGATGTTGAAGCCGTTGAAGAGCAGCGTCGTATGCATGCCCCCATGAGTTTTGAACATGCTACAGTGACGGCGATGACTGACGTGGAAGATTCGACAGAAGGAGTTTCTCCGAATCGTCAGGAGCATCATGAACCTTTTGTGCGTGATGGCCGTAAAGTAGGGCGTAACGAATCATGTCCATGTGGCTCCGGGCAGAAGTATAAAAACTGTCATGGCAAACTTGCATAATATTGGAAATGGTTTTAGCCCCTGTTGTCCCGAGGGCTGATTTTTGCTTTGTGGAGTGATGGCGTTATGGCGTTATGGCGGTAGGATTAACCGGCTTGCCCGATATGTATAGGGTGCCAGGCATTCGTCTTGGCACGGCGCGTGCGGGAATCAAAAAGCCTGATCGGCGTGATCTGGTTATTATGGAAATTGCTGCGGGTGCGCACAGCGTGGCCGTATTTACGCGCAATGCTTTTTGCGCCGCCCCCGTCACGGTGGCGCGCGATCATCTTTCGTTGTCATCCCCCCGATATTTGTTGATTAACACAGGTAATGCCAATGCGGGTACCGGTAAATCAGGTGTGCTCGATGCACAGCACTGTTGTGATGCAATGGCGGGATTGGCAGGGTGTGCTGCATCAGAGGTATTGCCGTTTTCTACGGGTGTGATTGGTGAGTCGTTGCCTGTGCAACGTATTGTCGCCGGACTGCCTGCTGCCTATGCGGTGTTGAGTGCTACAGGCTGGGAGGATGCGGCTCACGGTATCATGACGACCGATACCGTTGCCAAAGGTTCGTCACGTCAGGTGCAAATCGATGGCACCAGAGTGACGGTGACCGGTATTGCCAAAGGCTCTGGCATGATTCGTCCAGATATGGCGACCATGCTTGCATTTATTGCCACGGATGCTGCATGTGATGTCTCCGTGTTGCAACAATGTTTGAGCGATGCGGTTGAGAAATCATTTAATCGCATTACGGTAGACGGCGATACTTCTACCAACGATGCCTGTGTTTTGGTGGCGACGGGTCAGGCAGTTTCGTCTGAAAGAGATGGTCATGCACAGACGCCTATTACCAGTACCGCAAGCGTCGCCTATCAGGTTTTATGTGACGCCGTGACTGCGGTGTGCACCGAGCTCGCACAAGCGGTGATCCGTGATGGCGAAGGCGCCACCAAGTTGATTACCGTGGACGTACAGGGTGGCGCCAACGATGCTGAATGCACACAAGTGGCTTACGCCGTCGCACATTCTCCACTAGTAAAAACAGCATTTTTTGCCTGTGATCCTAACTGGGGTCGTATCGTCATGGCGATAGGCCGTGCCGGTGTGGAGAATCTTGATGTATCACGGATTGCTGTTTATCTGGGAGACGTGTGCATCGTTCAGGACGGAGGGCGTGCGCCCACCTATCGTGAAGAGCTGGGACAACAGGTGATGAAACAGGCTGAAATTACCGTGCGCATTATGCTTGGGCGCGGTGCTTGCCAAACCCAGGTATGGACGTGCGATTTTTCGTATGATTATGTGCGTATTAACGCTGAATATCGTAGTTAGCCAAAACTGTTAATTCGGGTTTTTCATTATGCGTATCGCATTGCTGGAAGATGATCCTGATCAGGTTGCGTTATTGCAACAGTGGTTGCATCATGCGGATCATGGTTGTCATGTATTTGGCACAGGCGAGCAATTGCTCCGATCTCTGGCAAGAGATACCTTTGATTTGCTTATGATCGATTGGGAACTACCGGGACTGAGTGGTATTGATGTGGTGATGCGTGTTCGTGAGCGACTCGACCGGCATGTGCCTATTTTGTTTGTGACCGCTCGTGATGCTGAAACGGATATTGTGCAGGCGCTGCAAGCAGGAGCGGATGATTATATGACGAAACCTGTGCGGCAAATGGAAATGCTGGCCCGTATCCATGCCTTGCAGCGTCGCAGTGAGGCCGATGAAGGCATGGAATACATGCCACCCTATCGATTTGTTCGTGCCAGCCACTCGGTTGCTCATGATGGTCAGGTTACCCAATTGACGGCCAAGGAATATGAGTTGGCCGAATTTTTGTTTCGTAATACCGGAAAGCTGTTGAGTCGTGGCCATATTTTAGAGAGCGTTTGGGGGCAGCGTGCTGATTTGAATACGCGTACGGTGGATACCCATGTCAGTCTGATCCGGCAGAAACTGGATATTGTGGCACACAATGGATGGCAGATCAGTGCGATTTATCGGCATGGCTATCGCTTGGAGCGCACCGAACAGCGCGTTGCCAGCAACTGAAAAAGATGCGGACAAAAAAATCCCCCTGACGGGGGAAAAAGGGGGGGTTATTTTGACTTCAGGAGATCCCTGATGTCTGTTAAGAGTCGTTCCTCTGCAGAAGGTTGTGGTGGTGCAGCCTGCTCTTTCTTCTTCAGTGAGTTGATAGCATTGACTACCATGAATATGGCAAAGGCAATGATTGTGAAATCAATGGTAGCCTGCAAAAATTTTCCATATTTTATGGCGATTAAAGCAGAGTCTGCTGTAGCTTCCTGCAGGATGAACGTCAGGTCGGAAAAATTAACGCCGCCCATGAGCAGCCCAATCGGTGGCAGGATTATATCTTCTACCAAAGATGAAATAATTTTTCCAAATGCCGCACCGATGATAATACCGACTGCCATATCAACAACATTGCCCTTGACGGCAAATGCTTTAAACTCTTGTAACATACTCATCGCGCTATCCTCCAGGTTAGAATCCGTATACCAGGGTCACTGCAGTTTCAGTGTCCATATCCTTGACCGTAACAGGTACTTCAGAAGTATATCGCGCAGTAAACGAAAGCTTCATCGCCAGACTGCCCACTAGCTGTGCTGTCAGCGCAGTGACTGATCTCACAATGGTGGCATCGCTGCTGATTTCACTTGTCAGGTCTTCGCTTAAGGATGCAGATGGACTGATTTTCCATAGCAGTTTGCCCGCGAGATAACCTACCAACTTATTTTCCGATGAGCCATCGCGCAGCTTTGTTTGTTGTGCGCCAGGGCCGACTTCAAGATCCAGCGTCAGGTTATCCTCGCGGATAACGCGGTAACCATAACCGAGTATTTCACTTGTGCGGTAGTCGAAGCCCGCAAATCGGTCATTTTCGTAACTCAACAGGCCAAACGCGTAACTACGATCATCAAACTTGTAATCACTCTTTCCTGATAGCATGTATCTCTCACTGGTGGTGCGTGTAGCATCCGAGGTATTTAGCGCATCAAATTTTCCTGTATGACGCCACTTTTCATTTTCATGGATTACACCCGCACGGGCTTTGACGGACGTGGTTTCGGTGTTACCGCTGGTTGCTACAATACCGAGTTCGGCCTCACCCTTCCAGGGTTGAGAAGCTTCTGCGGCAATCAATGGGCTGGTGGTACCTAATAGGATTATTGTTGCGACACTGTTTTTTAAAGACATATGTTTCTCCCTGGGTTGTAATAGTTGAGTCAGTTAAGCTGGCTGCATTTTCAGTTTGGATCTATTTGTCGATCGCGCGTAATGATTACGCAATGGTTTAGGATTGTTTCATCGGTTGCGGCGGTTTTCTGCAGGCCGCTTTTGATATTTCCAGTACGTTTTCCGTGCTGAAATGTGTAGATGTCGTGAAAAGTGCAATCCCATAATGGGCGAGGTTGAATCAGTTTCGCCCGCTTACGGTACTGAAGCGGCCGTCATTCATGACGGCCGCTAGTACATGGCTATTGAGACTTAATTCTCCAGAATTTGCAGTTCCACACGGCGATTCTGGGCGCGTCCTGTTTCGGTATTGTTGTCTGCCACAGGGTTGCTTTCGCCATAGCCTTTGGCGGTTAAGCGATCTGCTTTAATACCGCGGCTGGCCAGATATTTGGCAACAGCCTGGGCGCGCTTCTGTGACAATTTTTCGTTTGAGGAAGTAGCGCCACGATTGTCGGTATAGCCGCCCACTTCAATGGAGATTTCAGTGCGGCGCAATAATGTTTCTGCTACACCATTGAGAATACCAATGGAATCACTCGTCAATCGATCTGATGAAGTTTCAAAGTTAACGCCCTTGAGGATGATGACTTCAGGAATGGCGCAGCCATTGTTGTCGACTTTGATGCCCATTTTGCTGGTTGGACAACGATCCTGGCTATCCACTACACCATCACCGTCACTGTCGAGTTCACAGCCCTGGGCGTTTACTTTTGCTCCAGCGGGTGAGTTGGGGCAACGATCCTGGCTATCCACTACGCCGTCACCGTCGCTATCGAGTTCACAGCCCTGGGCGTTTACTTTTGCTCCAGCGGGTGAGTTGGGGCAACGATCCTGGCTATCCACTACGCCGTCACCGTCGCTGTCGAGTTCACATCCTTGCGCGTTCACTTTTGCTCCAGCGGGTGAGTTGGGGCAGCGATCCTGGCTATCCACTACACCATCGCCATCACTGTCCATTGGTTTTGCGGGAGCTGCTGGTGCTGGTGTGGCAATAGTTGCTGCAACAGGTGCTGTCATTGGCGCAGGTTTAACCTTGTCTCCCAAGGGAATGGCGAGCCCCAGACTAAAAACCCAGTCGCCAAAACGTTTCTGGCTCGAGACCGAGTAGTCGTCGAAATCAGTGCGGTAGCGTGCGTCGGCACGTAATGCCAGACCGTTATCCGTGAGATCTTTTTTGAAGCCAAGGCCCGCATTCAACATGACGTTAGTGCTTTCGCCTACGGTTTTGGTATTCAAAATGCCTGTGCCAATGACGGCATAGGGTGCAAAATTTGTATCACGACTGAAAAAATATAGCGCGTCAAGCCCCAAGCCTTTTTGTTTGTATTTGCTCAGGCCGTTCTTGAAGTCCAGGCTGTCTATGACCAGATTTGCTTCAATGTCCCATGTGTCACTGATCGCTTTACCAATGCCAAGGCGAAAACTCAGGTCGTTATCAGCGTTGCGATCCTCGTCAGCCTTGATGTAGCTCAGAGCGGGGGCAATGTACCAGCGATCATCTACTTCACCTGCATTGACCTGGGTGCCCAGTAACAACAGTGTTGATGCGATAGTGAGCGCTAATACCTCGTATTTTTTTCTTGTCATGATGGTTATCTCTCTATAGTTAATGATGTGATAGAAAATTTTTGGCACTTTCAGTTATGAAAACGGGCCATCTTGATTCGGCAATGAATTCCTGTAATACAGAAAAATAGCAAAACGAAGGGCTCGCTATCTTTTGAGAGTTACAAGATGGGATTGCTTATAACCTTCCATAGTTCTTTACCATTGATTAAGATTCTGTGTGGTTCAGTGTAAAGGGATATTTTGTATTCAACAATATACCAAGACCTGGATTCACAAACCTTAACAATGTATTGGATGTGCGAATCATATTTTCAAGTCAGATAACTTGATCGCCCCGTTTTTCATGTGATCAATCCAATTAATGACCTGTTATACAGGCGTCACTGTATCATTTTCTATCAAAAATGGATAGCGCGGCTGCCCTGAGAGAGCAGGGTCGGCTTTTCGGTTCGCTTTTATTGCATGAATAATTCTTGATATTTCACATGACGATGTTGTTACAAGATCACGATTTTTAAGTGTCATGAGCGTCTGATTACCGGCCAAGGTGGTTGGCGAGCAGGTTCTTTACAGAGTCATAAAATTTGTTTATATCAAGGGGTTTTGTCAGGAAGTCTGTGCTACCAAATGCCAGTGCCTGGTAGCGTGCGTGTTTTTCCTGTCGCGAGCTGATCATGAGTATGGGTTTATTTGCCTTGCCTTCGAGTGCCCGGAACTGGCGAATAAATGCCATGCCATCAAGCTTTGGCATCATGCAATCAACAATTACCAGATCCAGGTCGTTGCGTATGCACCATGCCAAGGCTTCGGTGGGGAGTAAAAAGTCGATTATTTGGTGGTCATCCATATTCTGGAGCGCGGCGCGTACCAATGCCAGAGACTCCGGGTCGTCGTCAATAATCACGATTTTCATGATAATCCTCCGCTTGGGACGCTTGCGCACGCTGTCGGTTAAAGGATGCTCGGTATTTGAAAAGTTTTTACGTGTAAAGTATATGATTGTAAATCCAAAATCTGGATTTGTTTGATAAGTTTTGTTAAATTTACCGGAATCAATTCGCCGTAAGGTATTAAGTTTGAATCTATTTGGGTAGATTGGAAAATTATCGTTGCTTTTTGGCGTAAGAACATATGATCATGTCCCATGAATAATCGTCAGACATTTCCTTTTACGCGATTCCTGTCAGGCAAGCGTTTTTCCCGTTGGTGCTGGTTGCCGATGATTTTGTTGGCAATGCATGTACGGGCCGAGACCACGGACTGGATCTATACCGTACATACAGGCGATACACTCATTGCCATTTCCAGCGACTATCTGATCAACCCCAATGATTGGGTAAAGTTGCAGAAGATTAATGCCATTAAAAACCCAAGAAAACTTCCACCTGGATTGCCATTACGTATTCCGGTTGAATTGTTGAAGCTTCAGAAAATGGTTGCTGAAGTGGTTCATGTGCAAGGCAGTGATGCCAGGATTTTTTCTGTAAAGGGTGGTGGGCCTGCACCTGTCGAGGTGGGTATGCTACTCCATATGGGAGATCAGATTCGTACCGGCAAGGATAGTAATCTTACCTTGCGTTTTGCTGACGGTTCGCGTCTGATGGTCATGGCGAATAGTCAACTGATGCTGGACACGATGACCACCGCTGGTAAATCCGGTGTGATGAAAATGCGCACCCAGTTGCAGAATGGTCAGGTGGAAACCCAGGTTGTTCCTCTAAAGGGACCCGCATCACGTTATGAGATTATCACGCCAGTGATTGCTGTCGGCGTACGGGGTACAGATTTTCGTGTGAGTATGGATGCCGAGGCCAATGTGTCACGCAGTGAGGTATTGCAGGGGGGCGTGGCAGTTCAGGGAGGGGGGGCACTCCTGTCTGTACCAGCCGGATTTGGTACTCTGGCCGAGGCAGGCAAGCCCCTCCTGCCTCCCGTTGTGCTATTGCAAAAACCTATCCTGACGGATATGCCCGAATTATTGCAGCATGTACCTTTGCGCTTCAAGTGGCCTGCATTGGATAATGCAGTTGCCTATCGTGCCCAGGTATATGCGGACAGGAATTTTCAGGAGCTCCTACTGAATGGCGCCTTTAATCTCAATGAGGCAAAATGGCCCGATTTGCCTGATGGCCACTATTTTTTACGGGTGCGTGGAATCGATAAGCAGGGTTTGGAGGGGTTAAATGCCGAGCACGCCTTTACCCTGCATGCTCGTCCGGTAGCGCCCTTTGTCAGTTCTCCGATGGATAACGGGAAGCTCTATGGGAATAAGGTACAGTTTCAGTGGGCGAGACCCGAAAATGCCGAAACCTATCATATTCAGCTTGCCTCTAGTCGGGAATTTTTAACACCTGTTGTTGATATTGTCGATGTAAAAGATCTGCAATATGCCGCGACTCTGGAGCCGGGCGAGTATTATTGGCGTATCGCCAGCCGTACAGTGTCGGGTGATGAGGGCCCGTTCAGTGATATTTTATCGTTCATCGTAAAGCCGATTCCTGTTGCGCCGATTGCGCCGCAGCCAAAAATCGATAGCCGACAAATGTTGTTTCAGTGGCCGGTAGGTGATGAGGGTCAGAAGTATCAATTCCAATTGGCACGTGATGCCGCATTCAGTCATATAATTACCGATCAAACGCTTGACGACCCCAGCATCACTTTGAAAAACCCTGGTTCAGGTCATTATTTTATGCGTGTCAAGTCAATAGATGCTGATGGTTTTGCAGGACCTTTTGGCGCATCTCAACGGATCGAAGTGCCGCAC
>JAHFRW010000022.1 GCA_023266055.1 Gammaproteobacteria bacterium
CCAGTCATTATCGCTATCCCATATCACGCGGCGGATGGTGAGCGGACCCCGCAACAGGGCATGGGTCTTGAGAGTGTAGACCAGGCTGCCGGTAATCAATCCCATCAGGGGCGCGAGCACCCATATCGGCAGGGCGAGCGGCACTAATACCGCGAGCGCGCCGCCGTGGGCGAACAGGATTAAACTGGCCAGCCACCGCGACGGGCGCAACTCAACTTGCAACGGGGGTGCGGATTTGGGTGACGACATTGGCAATTCTCTGGTCTGTGGGAATCATGCGTCCCAACATATATTCTAGCAAAATTGCATCAGGGTAATCCAATAACTCGATAAAAGCATGTTGCTCGACGGTGGTGAGGACGTCAAACTTTGCATCGAGAAAACCCTGGAGCAGGATGTCCAGCTCCAGCATGCCGCGTCGGCATTGCCAGTAGAGACGGGGGCGATCTAGCATGGATTCGCTTTCAAATAAGATTTCTCCGGTGCTTTCGCGGGCGCTAAAGGCTGCTCGAAGTGACACATATTAAATTACATTAAATTAAATGTTTGAGCATGATTTTCTTGATCTGCCCAATGGCTTTGGTGGGGTTGAGTCCTTTGGGGCAGACATCGACGCAGTTCATGACGGTGTGGCAACGGAACAGGCGGTACGGGCCCTCCAGCGCGTCGAGGCGTTCGGCGGTGGCCTGGTCACGGCTGTCGGCAATGAAACGGTAGGCCTGCAACAACGCTGCCGGGCCGCGAAATTTATCAGGGTTCCACCAGAATGACGGACAGGCCGTGGAACAACAGCCACACAGCACACATTCATACAAACCGTCCAGCTTGTCACGTTGTTGCGGGGTTTGCAGGTACTCTACTTCCGGCTCAGGGTCATGCACGACCAGATAGGGCTTAATGGCACGGTATTGATGATAAAACTGGCTCAGATCCACCACCAGATCACGAATCACCGGCATGCCGGGCAGTGGACGGATAGTAATTGGCTGGGCGAGATCAACCACCGGCGTGATGCACGCCAATCCATTGCGGCCATTGATGTTCACGGCATCCGAGCCACATACACCCTCGCCACAGGAATGACGAAAGGTGAAGCTTTCGTCCTGCGCCTTGAGCAGGCGCAATGCGTCCAGCAACATCATGTCCGGTGTAATATCAGCATCAGCCAGCTCCATGGTTTGCATGGTCGGTGCGGCATCCGCCTCAGGATTATAACGATAGATGGAAAAACGCATATTAATATACCCTGGGTTTGGGGGAGAATCCCTCTACTGTTAACGGCTTCATGCGTACCGGTTTATAGTCGAGCTGACCACCCTTGAAAAACAGGCTGTGCTTTAACCATTTCACATCATCCCGCTGCGGGTAGTCCATACGCATGTGCGCACCCCGGCTCTCTTTGCGCGCCAATGCAGAGGCCACCGTCGCTAACGCAAGGTCCACCAGATTTTCCAGCTCAAAGGCTTCGATACGTGCGGTATTGAATATTTTACTGTGATCCTTGAGGTACACGTTCTGCAATCGCTGCTCGATTTTCAATACTTTGTCCAGGCCGGTACGCAGTACATCCTCGGTACGAAATACACCACAATAATGATCCATAACGGCTTTTAATTCATTGCGTAATCCATCCACCGTTTCGTTTGAGACACCTTGACTGCGCTGATCCCAACGGGCCAGATGTGCCAATGCAGTGTCGATACTGTGTTGTGCAACGACCGTCCGACCATAACGATTCTCTTTAAGATACTCGATGATGTGATTACCCGCCGCACGACCAAACACCACGATATCCAGCAATGAATTACCTCCCAGACGATTCGCGCCATGCACTGACACGCACGCGCATTCACCCACTGCATACAGACCTGGAACAATGTCTTCGGCACCTTGCTGCTGCGGCACGACTACCTGACCAAAGCGATTGGTGGGAATGCCGCCCATGGTGTAATGCGCCGTGGGGAAGATCGGAATGGGTTGATTAATCGGATCGATGTGCAGAAATGTCATCACCATATCGCGGATGCCAGGCAGGCGCTTGCGTATTACATCCGCACCAAGGTGATCAACCTTCAGCAGGATGTAATCCTTATTGGGGCCACAGCCACGTCCCTCATGAATTTCGGTAGCAACTGCGCGACTCACCACATCACGACTGGCCAGATCCCGGGCATTGGGGGCGTAGCGCTCCATAAAGCGTTCTCCATCACCATTGACCAGATAGCCGCCTTCGCCACGCACCGCTTCGGAAATCAACATGCCCTTGCCGGCAATACCCGTCGGGTGAAACTGAAAGAATTCCATATCCTGCAACGGAATGCCCGCGCGTAATGCCATTGCCATGCCATCACCGGTATTAATGCGTGCGTTGGTATTGGTGCGAAATAATTGCCCGGCACCGCCCGTGGCGATGAGCGTGGTCTTGGCTTGAATAATCAATGGTTCACCGGTTTCAATCTCCAGCACCAGTGCGCCAAGAATACAGCCATCATTATCCCTGATCAGATCAATCGCGAAATATTCATCAAAAAAATGGGTTTTGGCACGAATGTTTTGTTGGTACAGTGCGTGCAGAATGGCGTGTCCCGTACGATCTGCCGCCGCACAGGTGCGCGCCGCCTGCTCACCCCCAAAGTTCTGGCTTTGACCACCGAACGGACGTTGATAAATTTTACCGTTATCCAGACGCGAGAAGGGTACGCCAATGTGTTCCAACTCGACCACCAGACGCGGCGCAGCGCGACACATGTATTCAATGGCATCCTGATCACCGAGAAAATCGCCCCCTTTCACGGTGTCGTACATGTGCCAATGCCAGTTGTCGGGTGAGACATTGGCAAGTGCGGCGTTCATGCCACCTTGTGCTGCCACGGTGTGGGAACGGGTGGGGAATACTTTTGAGACTACCGCAACGTTGGCTTCCGCTTGCGCCAGTTGCAATGCGGCACGCAAGCCGCCACCGCCTGCACCGATCACCAGGGTATCAAATTTACGTACCGGTATCGTCATGCGGCACCCACTGCATTCGACAACGGCGTCAGCATGAGAATACGTAACACCCACAGTCCCAGCGCAAACAACCCCAGCGCAACCAGGGTCAACAACAGGAAGCGCACCACGGCAGGATGCACATAATCCATAATCACATCACGCAACCCCACCCAGGCATGCACCAGCAACATGATAAAAAACAAACTGGTGACAACAGCAATAAATGGCAGGCCCATCCAGGCGCGCCATGCATGGTACGAGGTCGGGGCATCCAGCAGCAGATGCACGCTAAACATGACAATATAACCGGCCAGATAAACCGCGCTGATACGTTGCATCAGCCAGGCACGTGAGCCGTGTGCGCGCCAACTCATAGCAACACCAGCAAGGCAATGACAGGCACGATTAGCCCACCCACATTAACCATCCACGCACTGCGCCGCGCGCTGTCACGTTCAACACCCACATCCGCATCAATCAGCAGGAAACGAATACCCGCCAGCATATGGTGCACCAATCCCCACACCGCCAATACCGCCATAAATTTGACAACGGGATGGCAGAAAACGCCCAGCACCTGAGTGTAACCCTGCTCGCTGCTCAGAGATAAATCAAGCAGATAGATCAAAACCGGAATCAGCAGACACATCATCACCCCGCTGACGCGGTGTGCGAACGACACCACCGCCACCACTGGCATACGGATTTGCAGCAGATTCATAAAGATAGGGCGGGACTTTTTATTCATTCTGTCATTCATCAATGCCTAGTGTATCTGACTTTAGAGTCAGTCCATAGCCCTGCAAGTGTTATAATGAAATTATCATGCCAACGCCAGCAGGTTATACCACACCCATGAACATTGACTGGAACACTTTTCTGCAACAAGCGGGAGCCATCCTTGAGACGGAAATCACAGGTCACCGCGTCCGTGACTTTGGCCACCCCACTGACGAACTACATGCACTGGATAACACCAGCATTCTCGCCGATATATCGCACATGGGTTTAATTGCGGTACACGGCGCAGATGCGGCCACCTTTCTGCAAGGCCAGCTTACCAATGACATCCGCGAAGTGTCAGCGACAGAAACGGGCACACACCCCAGACAACGCAGCCAGATCAGCGCCTATTGCAGCCCCAAGGGGCGCATGCTCGCCTGCATGCGCATCTTCATGCGTAATGACACCTATTATCTAAGCCTGCCCCGCGACATCCTCGATGCTACCTTGCAGCGGCTGCGCCTGTTTGTATTGCGCGCCAAAATTACACTCAGCGATGCCAGTGACACCCTGATATATGCCGGCTATGCGGGCAAAGACGCAACCCGTGTGCTGTGCAGCGCCCTGGATACCGCGCCCTCAAACATCAATGCCCACCCCAATGCGGTCTCGCACATTAATGGGCTGACCGTGTTGTGCCTGCCCGGATCCACGCCCCGTTTTGGCATCATCGGTGACGTGACCGCCATGCAAGCCCTGTGGAATACACTGCGCGTTTCCGCTCAACCCGTGGGTGCCGGCGCGTGGGATCTGCTCGATATTCGCGCAGGCATCCCCACCGTGTACACTGCAACGCGCGATACCTTTGTACCACAAATGGCCAATCTGGATGCCATTGGCGGCATCAGTTTTAAAAAAGGTTGTTACACCGGCCAGGAAATTGTGGCGCGCATGCATTACCTGGGCACGCTCAAACGCCGCATGATGCTGGCAAAAATTGCGGCGGCACCGTCAGCACCCCAGCCCGGAGATGCACTGTACACCTCGGGTGCAGACGATGCACGCAGGATGCCGGGAGCGACCAATCTGCAAAGCATCGGCAACATCGTCACCGCGCAACCCACGGCACGGCACGGCGAATATGAAGTATTGGCCGTAGCAGACATTAAAAGCGCCGAAAATCACTTGGTGCACTGGCACAGCAATACCGGGCCCGTACTCACTTTTTCACCCTTGCCTTACACCCTTGAGCAACCCTCAAAAACGTAGTTATTTCTGCAACATAGCACCCTAAAGTTATCCCTGGTGTCTGCCGAAAACCACACACACCAACACCAAGGATTGCACATGGCCATCAGTGCTAACAAAAAACAGGATCCCGAAGACAGGTTCATCGCCATGTTACTGGCAGGCATCCGTAACAAACGTATTACCTTGCCCACCCTGCCTGAAATTGCCATTAAAGTACGCAATGCAGCGGCTTCCCCCAGAACCACCTCGGCGCAGCTGGCGAAACTTATTACCCTTGATCCGGCGCTGTCTACCCGTTTACTGCAAACCGCCAACAGCCCGCTGTACCGTGGCGGCAGTAAAATTGCCAACATTCAAATCGCCATTGCGCGCCTCGGCCACCCTCTGGTGCGCAATATCATCGCCAGCGTGGTCGTCACGCAACTGTTTCAGGCGCGGACACTCTCCCCGCTCAAAGGTCACTTGAAATCGACATGGGAACACACCATCAAAACCGCCGCCATCTGCCACGTGCTGGCGAGCAAGTTTACGCGTCTGGTGCCTGAGCAAGCCATGCTGGCGGGTCTGATACATGACATTGGCAAATTACCCATCCTCAGTCAACTGGAGCAGTTCCCTGAACTGCTGGCCAGCAGCAACACCATAGACCGGCTACTGCAACTGCTGCACCCCCAAATCGGCAAAGTGATTCTTGAAGCCTGGCAATTTCCATCCGACATGGTAACAGTAGCCGCAGAACACGAAAATCTGCAACGCCACTCCGGCCCGGCAGTGGATTACACAGACCTCGTACTGGTAGCAAACCTGCAAGGACACCTGGGCGAACCGGAAGCGGTAAGCTTTGCAGAATGGCCAACAATTCCCGCCTATGCCAAACTGGCGCTCGACCCTGAGCAATATCTCGCCGCGCTGAGCGAGGCACAACAGGAAATGCTGGAAATCCAGAGGCTATTGACGGCATAATAAGCCACAGACGTCCGTGGGTACCACATCAATTATGCAATTCAACCTGGAGCGCGACCCGCGCACCCATACCATTATTTCCTATGCGCCGGGGCAAGTGGTCGTCACGATTCCCTGGGCTGCCCCCGGTATTATACCTGCGCATCCCGGCGCGGCACCGGAAGACAATCCCACCCCGTTGCTGCTCGACCGTGACGGCGGGTTGCGTGGCCGCATTCGCCATGAAACCCTGACCCGCAGCGTCATCATCATGCCGGAACACATCGTAAAAGACTGGCCGCCCCAGGGATGTGATGACCTCACCCCCGAACATTTTGACACCGTGATTGCCATGCAGCCCGAAGTGGTACTGTTTGGCTCCGGTTCGCGTCTCTGGTGGCCACCCTCAACACTGATCGCCGCATTTGCCAGACACCACATTGGTTTCGAAGTCATGGACACCGCCGCCGCCTGCCGTACCTACAACATACTGGTATATGAAGAACGCAATGTCGCGGCGGCGTTACTGATGATTTAACAGACTACCGGAGAGATCACCATCAATACTCATTATCGCACCGAAAAAGACAGTCTCGGCCCACTCAATGTACCCGCCGATGCGTGGTACGGCATCCAGACCGCGCGCGCCGTGATCAACTTCCCCATCAGCGGACGCGGCCCGGATCGTGATTTCATCATGGCACACGTCCGCATCAAGCGCGCTGCTGCCGCCGCCAACCATAAGGTCGGCTGGCTGGATAATGCCCTGGCCAGCGCCATCATCACTGCCTGCGACAACATCCTGGCCAGCGGCTCGCCTGAACAAGACAACTATCTCGACCAGTTTGTCGTGGATCGTTTTCAGGCAGGTGCGGGCACCAGTCATAACATGAACAGCAACGAAGTCATCGCCAATCTTGCCAACGTGGCGCTGGGCGGCACGCGTGGCACGTACCAACCCATTCATCCCAATGACCATGTCAACATGGGGCAAAGTACCAACGACACCATTCCCACGGCAATCCGTCTGACGGCACTCGCCAAACTGCCGCGCCTGCTGGCAGCCGTACGCCGCATGGCCGATGAATATGCACGCATCGGCGTCGCCGAAATTGACACCGTGAAAAGCGGCCGCACCCATCTGCAAGACGCCGTACCCACCACGCTTGGTCGTGAATTCAGCGCCTATGCCTGGACACTGCGCCGGTGTGCCACACATCTGGAAAGCCGCCGCGCCGCATTGTGCGATATCGGGCTGGGAGGCAGTGCAGCGGGTACCGGCCTGAACACGGCCCCGGACTACGCGGCAAACGCCGCGACAGAATTGGCGCGACTGACGGGCGAACCTATTCGTGCTGCCACCGACCTCGCCGCACAAATGCAATCCATGCACGATCTTCAGGCGCTGTCATCCGCCATTCGCGACCTCACACTTGAGGTGATTCGCATTGCCAACGATATGCGCCTGCTCGCGTCCGGCCCCCGCACGGGCCTCGGTGAAATTTTGCTCCCCGCCGTGCAACCCGGCTCCAGCATCATGCCCGGCAAGGTTAATCCGGTGATGTTCGAGATGCTTAACCAGGTGTGCTACCAGGTATTGGGGCAGGATGCAGCGATTGCTGCCATGACACAAGCCGGGCAACTGGAATTAAACGTGATGATGCCAGGTCTCGGCTCGGCATTATTTGACGCCATGGACTGGCTCACCAACGCCCTTAACGCCACCACTGAATTCAACCTCAAGGGCTTGCAGGTTGATCGCGCGCGCTGCAAGGCATTTCTGCATACCAGTGTGGCGCTGGCAACCCTGCTCAACACCCGCATCGGCTACGCCGCCGCCGCTGAAATTGCCAAGCTTTCAGAAAAATCCGGTCGACCTGTCCGTGATATTGTTGCAGAAAGAAACCTGATGACCGCCGCAGAGTTTGATGCGCTGGTGTTACAGGCCGCCAGAGAAGGACGTGAAGCGTAGCAGCACTATCAACCGACGCTCCTCAGAGCCTATTCAATATCTCGCTGAAGGGCGCATCGCGGCGTTGCCATGATATATAAAGGCGGGCTCAAAATGCTCATGTACTCCCTGTACACTCCGCTTTTTCGCCCGTTTCCGCCTTGCGCCGGGAACCCTTCGCTTCGCTCTTCCCTTGATCGAGATATTGAATAGGCTCTCGCCACATTCATTCAAAAACAGCCTCACGCTTATTCTTCATGGCGTTTGATCATCAACACCTGGCCAGGAAAAATAACATTGGCGTTTCTGATATGTTGCTGGTTGGCTTTATAAATGATCGACCAGCGCAACGGGTTCGCGTAAATCTCCGGACGCGCAGCAATATTCCATAAACTATCACCCTGCCGCACCGTATAGTGAATCATGCCAGCCGTCACAGACGGGGCTACCGGTAAGGGCGGCGGTGAACGCGGCGACGCAACAACCTGGGAGCGTCGCTTCATCTCACGCAATTCATCCACCAGTCGCCGTATTGACACATAGGCCGGCTTGCCGTCTCCACGGCGATACGTCTCTTCAATGGCATGGACTTCTGCTCGTTGCGCATCAGAAAAAGGCTGCAAGGTATACACTTCATTCAACAATATCTGGGTTTTACCTAGCAAGGCATGATTCATATCACGTTCGGCACGCTGCCTGGCCTCACGAGCCAAACGAACCACGGCTTGATCATCGTTGATCAGCGCCGCCGCCTCCGCTTGGCGCAACAACTCATGCGCACCGCCCGCTCCCATGGTTGACAAGGCATCAAACGAATCAGCCTCCTGCAATACGGCTTTCGTTTCGCTAATGGCAGCCGCCATCGTCCGCGCCCGGGTCGCCTCTGCCTTGGCCGCCAACGCATCATGCTGCGCCTGCGCGAAGGCACCCTCACTCAGCTTTTCCTCAGCCTTGGATAACAGACTCTGCGCATCCTGTAACGTCTCAGGTGCGTGGCTGGCCGCATCCACCTGACGCGCAGCATCCAGTGCCTGACGGGCATCACTCATTTCCTGGGTAGGCGGCCCGGATGTTGCGCATCCACCCAACAACAGAATTGCAGCCACACACACGTGCCGGACACGACCGGCTGGATACACGACGCCATATGATGACCGCCAAGGATGATGCAGGAGCCGTTGCCGGGAAGTGGTATGCAGTCGCTCATGACATGAGGCATCATTATCCCATGAACGATTCGCTATCAAAATCGACAGATACCAGGAAATAAGGTTAGACAAAGGACCATAACCGTAACATGTTTTCATACCTCACAAATCACAAGCGCCTCTATAAGGCTCAACCAGGGCGCGCAGGATAGATGCCACGGAAAGAGAAAGACTCGCACCTGCGCCCACAAACATCCCAAGCGTTTCCAGAGGCATCCATACCATGAGTCGAAAACTATCACTGGTATTGCAGAGTGTCAAGAAAGGGCAACTCAAATCGCCCATACACCCTGGAGGCGATTATCAAAAATAATACCATCGCATTATAATCTGGCGCATACTCTGCAAAACACAAGGATGACGACCTCCACCCCCGACTGACGCAGAAACAACCATGACTGACATACTGATTCTCTACTACAGCCGTTACGGTGCCGTAGCCAGCATGGCGCACGCCATTGCCCGTGGCGTAGAAGAAGTACCTGGCATACAGGCGCAATTACGCACTGTACCTGACGTATCCACCGTGTGTGAGGCGGTGCAAGACAGCATTCCATCCCAGGGTGCGCCCTATGTCACCCTCGACGACCTGCGCAACTGCGCGGGGCTGGCACTGGGCAGTCCCACCCGTTTTGGCAATATGGCGGCACCCCTCAAATATTTTCTCGACAGCACCAGCCCCCTGTGGTTATCCGGCGCACTGATCGGCAAACCAGCGGCAGTGTTCACCTCAACCTCAACCCTGCACGGCGGACAGGAAAGCACCCTGCTATCCATGATGTTACCCTTGATGCATCACGGCATGTTAATGATGGGCATACCGTACAGCGAAACCGATTTGTTGAACACTACCAGTGGCGGCACGCCTTACGGCGCCAGCCACGTGGCGGGTCTGGACAGCAAAACGCCGATCAGTGAAGAGGAAAAACGCTTATGCCGCGCATTGGGCAAGCGTTTAGCGGAAACCGCAAGGCGGTTGGCGGGGTGAAGTAGTCAGTCAGCTTACCGCAAGGTCGCCTGACACATCAACTTCTTCGTACACGGCAGCCATCGGCACCGTAAGCTCGACCGATGCCAGATGAACAGCTTCATTGCCGGCATTATAAGTATCCACCCACCAGCCCCCCGCCTCATCACGGCGGTACACCTCTACCCGCATCGTCTCCTGGGCTATCAGTACATATTCCTTGAGGCTGTCCAGCGTCTGATAGGCCAGCAGCTTTTCGCGCCGGTCTATACCCTCGGTGGTGGGGGAGAGCACCTCAACTACCAAACAGGGATGGGTAAGGTAATGGCTGTGGGTATCGGCGACATGACAGGTAACCGCGATATCCGGGTAGTAAAAAGCGTTGGTTTTTTCTACCCGCACCTTGAGGTCAGACATGAACACCCGGCACGAACCACCGCGCAGATGGGGGCGCAGGGCAGTGGCAATATTAATGGCAATAGTATTATGCGCCCGGCTGGTACCCACCATAGCAAACACCCTGCCTGCCACATACTCATGGCGCACCTGGCTGTGCAGTTCGCCTTCCAGGTATTCCGCCACGCTGAGGGGTAATAAACAGGCATGCCGGGTCATTTCAAGTCCTCAATGTTGTGTGTGGCGCGAACCAACGCCCTTCCACAAGAAAGCGTACGCACGGCGCACGCTACCAGCGTTTGTCAACAATAGGCGCGGGTCAAAGCATGATCGGCAGTCTTAGCGGGTTTTGCGGCGCAACAGCAACGCACCCGGCACGCCCAGCAGCAGCCACTCCAACAGGCCAAGGGCACCGCCACCGCCGTTATTAGTACCAAAATTATTATTTGGTGAAACAATCGCTGTCAGCACACACGCGCCACTCACACAGGCGGTGAGCGAACCGTTATTGCCCGGCAGATAATCATTGGGGGAAGCCACATCTACCCTGGCACGCACTTCCATCGCATTACCATTCTGCGCACTCTTTGGCGTCACATTAATAAACACCGTAAAGCTTGCACCACTTGCCAATGTTGGAGTAGCAGACGACAAACTGCAATTCACCAAGCCCGTCACTGTTGAAGAACCCGCACATGCCACTGACACCGGATTAGCGCTATCCGTAGAAGTCAGAGAGGCTGTCCCCAACGGCAGCTGCACTGCAACCGTCACCCCTTGCGCTGGACCTGGTCCATTATTGGTCACTTTCAGGGTATAGGTTACAGGGTTATCCAATGACACCGCAGACACATTCCCTGACAAGGCAATTTCAACGTCGACTTTGCTTACGGTGGGATCACCATCTGCCTCGACCGCGCCAATGTCGCACACAGTATTGCCGCTGAGGCCGGGCCGCCCATACAGACGCTGATCAAACTTATTGACACATGTTCCCGCGCCAATCGCTGCACTCCCTGACAACGGCATTAATGTTTGAGGATGAGTATTATCAAACAACAGGGTATCGGATGTATTATTGTTATTGGCGTCCAATGCTCCCAGCGAGGGACTGGTGTTCACTTTATCCCCCGCACCGGTCAAGCCACAACTATTGCCATTTTCCAGATTATTGCCTCGTGAGGTCATGACAATTGCAGTCACCGGCCCAACAGGTGTGTCGCCTCCCATGGCACAGTTATTATTGCTGGCTACATTGCCACCCACGATAGTGTTCACCAGTTCGGTTTTGTCACCGGTTGTGTTCTCGGTGTTGATATAAATTTCATTTCCGCCACCCACTGTTGCGGCAGAGTTATTACTCACGGTCACATTGGTCAGCGTCATTGAGCGGCCATTACTGATGCCACCCCCTTCACGGGCGGCGGTGTTCCCGGTAATCGTACTATTCAGCACGGCCAGCTCACCCGGCGCGACATTACGGATACCCGCCCCCCCTGCCACACCCCCAAAACCCGAGGTTGAATTGCCACTGATTGTACTGTAGCTGATGTCCATTGAGTTCTGGTTATTAATACCACCACCGATATTATCTGAGATAACACTGGAGATAATGCGCACATTACCGCTGACCGTGCCTGCGTCATTCGCGCCATTGGTGTTGTGCACACCCGCACCTCCGGCACTCGCGGAATTTCTGCTCACGATAGTACGGGTCATGATCACCGCACCACCATAATTACTGATGCCCCCCCCCTGCGCCGCAGTATTATCGTTGTTCCGAACAATGCTGCCATCAATGGTGAGTTTGCCGGTGCCAAGACGCAGCCCGGAAGTATTTTGAATACCCCCGCCAAAGGGCCGACCCCTATTACCGTCAATATCAGAATTCTTGATCGTCAGGATACCGCTATTGAAAATACCACCACCGCCGAAAAAGCCATTGGTACCATCAGACTGCGGGTTACTTGCCGTGTTAGCATTAATTTTACAGCCATTAATAACCATCTGGGCATTGCTGCCATTGTAAATGCCCCCACCACTGCTACGCCCGTTGGACGCACCATCTGCGATATTATTACTGACGGCACAATCTTCCAGCGTCACCCAGCCATTGGTATTTTTGATGGCACCGCCGTCGGCCCCCAGCACACGGCCAGTGCGTAGCGTGATGCCGGTAATTTTGACGGTATTTCTGCCAATAATGTGAAAAATACGATCCAGAGTGCCACCCTCAATAAACGTCGCAGCGGCACTAATGCCTGTAATGGTCAGGCAGGGTGTGGCAATACTGGTGCTGGGGCATGAGCCCAGAATATCCAGGTCACCGCTGGCGGCATTGTCTTCATTGGCCGCACCTGTCAGGGTAAATGTTCCCTGTGGCAAGGCAATGGTGACGCTGGTGTGAGGGCTGGCTGCCGTCATCAAGGCGTTGGATTCCTGCACGGCGGCACGCAGGGTGCACACCAGACTCCCCCCCACTGAAGCCTGGCATAGACCATCACCCGGGCTGGTATCAGGTGCATCGACCAGAGAGTTTACACTGAAAATATGCGCGGCCTGGGCAGGTGACGTCAGAAACAGCCCTGCCAACAGCACCGGCAATATAAATGCGGTATGATGATCACGTAACAGCTTGTAGTTAAACATTGCTCTTTCCTCACTCACCGCGGACTTACTTGGGCAGACCGCATTACCAGATATCCCTATCAAAATAGTATTTTTATGGCTTCGCTATTTTTATGGCTTCGCCGTAGCATACTATTATAAGCATGCATACACAGAAACATAATATACAGGGCGCATACTAAGCACGGTACTTTAATGATCAGTGCCGAATAGGCTAATCATCCCCTATAACCGGGGGTGATTGCAAGTTACCCAATACAATATACTGCGTTCCGCGACGGCAAAACGACGCCGTAACGATTTTTCTGGAAAGCCTCATTAACTAATAGCGGCCGCATTTGGCTAAATCTTGAGCATACCGATCGACCCAAGAAAAGATAATCATTTGAAAAATAATATAATTATATTTATTAGTTCATTGCTCGACAGCGTGCGTGATTTGCTGCCCATCATCGCGGTGATCGCCTTCTTCCAGCTCGCCGTGGTACAGCAACCGATTCCCGATCTGGGCGGGCTGTTGGCGGGTGCGGCGCTGGTGGTGGTGGGGTTGACGCTGTTTGTGCGCGGGCTGGAAATGGGCCTGTTTCCCATCGGCGAAGCCATGGCCCACGCCTTTGCACGCAAAGGCAGCCTGGTCTGGCTGCTGGCGTTTGCCTTTGCACTAGGCTTTGGCACCACCGTGGCAGAGCCAGCGTTAATTGCCGTCACCAACGAAGCGGCACGGGTCGCGGCAGACGCAAAGCTGATCGGCATCGACGAGATGGCCCGTAATGACTATGCGCTGGGGCTGCGCATTACCGTGGCGCTGGCCGTGGGAGTGGCGCTGGTGATCGGGGTGTTTCGCATTCTGAAAGGTTGGCCGGTGCAATACCTGATTCTGGGAGGATATGCGGGAGTGATGGTAATGACGCTGTTCGCACCGTCGTGGATCATCGGTATTGCCTATGATTCAGGCGGAGTAACCACATCAACCATTACCGTGCCGCTGGTAACCGCCCTGGGCGTGGGGCTGGCATCGTCCATCAAGGGACGCAATCCGCTGGTGGATGGTTTTGGCCTGATTGCCTTTGCTTCGCTCACGCCGATGATTTTCGTAATGATCTACGGCATCCTGATATGAGGCGCGGCACATGACAGCGTGGCTGATGTCACTGTTCAGCGCCATTGTGCATACCGTGCTCGATGTACTGCCCATTGTAACGATTCTATTCGGTTTTCAGTGGTTGGTCATTCGCAAGCCCATGCCTAACCTGAAAAAGGTGCTGACCGGCTTCGCCTATGTGCTGGTGGGCCTGGCATTGTTTCTGGAAGGGCTGGATCAGGCGCTCTTTCCACTGGGCAAATTGATGGCACAGCAATTAACCGACCCGGCCTTTATCTATGGCGCATCCAAAGCTGCGATCGTGGCGGGGCAAAGTACGCACTGGTGGGATTATCGCTGGGTGTATCTGTTTGCCGCAGCCATTGGTTTTTCCTGCTCCCTGGCCGAACCTGCCCTGATTGCCGTCGCGATGAAAGCCCACGAGGTATCAGGGGGTGCCGTGGGCGTATGGGGACTGCGCGTTGCCGTGGCAACGGGCGCAGCCATCGGCATTACGCTGGGCGTGTTTCGCATCGTCACCGGTACGCCACTGCATTATTACATTATCATGGGTTATATCATTGTGATGATCCAGACGGCCTTTACACCGCGCATGATTATTCCCCTGGCCTATGATTGTGGCGGCGTGACCACGTCCACGGTCACGGTGCCGCTGGTAACGGCATTGGGACTGGGGCTGGCAAGCGTGGTGCCAGGACGCAGCCCGCTGCTGGATGGCTTTGGATTGATTGCGCTAACAGTATTGTGTCCGTTGATGACCGTCATGGGATACGCGCAATTAAGTCACTGGCGGGCGACACGGCGCGCTTAACGTACCATGACCGATTCCTCACATACGTTCGGCATGACCACGCTATTTTCAATCGGAAGGAATAAAACATGCACTTCAAGCTATTAATTGCCTTTGTGGAAGATAACAAAACCGACGCTGTCATGAATGCGGCACGTGCCGCAGGCGCGACGGGGGCCACCGTCATTAATCACGCGCGCGGTGAAGGCCTGAAAAAAACCAGGACTTTTCTCGGTTTGACCCTGGAAACTCAACGCGACATACTGCTGTTTCTGGTAGAAGAACATTTAAGCCGGAAAATTCTCGAAAAAATCGCCATGGTGGGCGAGTTTGACCGTAAGCAGGGTGCAGGAATTGCGTTTAAGATTGATGTGGAAGACGCCGTGGGGGTAACCCAGCAAGTGCGTCAATTAACCGAAGCCGTGGAGGATGAGCTATGAATGAACGTAAACTGATTCAGGTGCGAGATGTCATGAAGTGCGAATTTGACGTGGTGGATGGCATGACCACGGTCAAGGACGCCCTGCTGAAAATGAAACATGTCGAAACCAAGGCGTTGATCGTCAGAAAACGCCATGCGAATGACGAGCATGGCATGGTGCTGCTGTCTGATATCTCGCGGCAGGTTCTCATCAAAGACTGCGCCCCAGAACGCATCAACATTTACGAGATCATGTCAAAGCCGGTGATTACAGTACATGCCGACATGGATATTCGCTACTGTGCCCGTCTGTTTGAACGCTTCCATCTGTCACGCGCACCCGTCGTTGAAAATGGCGATGTCATTGGCATTGTCAGCCTCACCGACATGGTGCTGCGCGGCTTGTGTGCAATGTGGGAATGAAACACAGGCCCCGGCTACCGTCATACGTGCCCTTAGAGCCTATTCAATATCTCGATCAAGGGAAGAGCGAAGCGAAGGGTTCCCAGCGCAAGGCGGAAACGGGCGAAAAAGCGGCGTGTACACGCAGTACATGAGCATTTTGAGCCCGCCTTTATATATCATGGCAACGCCGCGATGCGCCCTTCAGCGAGATATTGAATAGGCTCTTAAACAAAGCCCCTCTGCCTGCCGATACATAGGATGGGCAATATCACATTATTGCGAACCATCACCTTAATATGCAGCGGAAAAAACATTTACAGTCATGAACATTACTGATATCGCGTCCTGGATCATCGTCATTATGGGCTGGACAGCAGGTATTATCATGCTGACACTGACCCTGATGTTTATTCAGGATATGCTGCAAAAAGAACATGCCGTGCGACGCAATTTTCCGGTGATTGGGCGGTTGCGTTATTTCATGGAACGGCAAGGCGAGTTCTTTCGCCAGTATTTTTTCGCCCATGATCGACAGGAGCTGCCTTTCAACCGCGCAACACGCGCCTGGGTATACCGCACCTCCAAAAATCTGGGAGGGATTATCGGCTTTGGCTCCACCCGGGATTTGCGTGAACCCGGCGCACTGATTTTTGTCAACGCGCCCTACGCCGTACTGGAAGAGGAGCGCCAGACTACCCCGCCCCTGATCATCGGACCACAATGCAACAAACCCTTTCTCGCCTCCAGGATCGTTAATATTTCGGGCATGAGTTATGGCGCAATATCCACTCCTGCAGTACGCGCACTTTCCTACGGTGCCGCCAAGTCCGGGGTATGGCTGAACACCGGCGAAGGTGGGCTGGCGCCTTACCACCTTGAAGGCGGCGGCGATGTGATTTTCCAGCTCGGCACTGCCAAATACGGCGTGCGTGATCTGGAAGGGCATCTTAGCGACACACACTTGCGTGACATAGCACAGCATGTGCGCGCATTTGAAATAAAACTGGCCCAAGGCGCCAAACCCGGTCGCGGTGGCGTACTGCCCGCCATTAAAGTCACGGCAGAGGTTGCTCGCATTCGCGGCATACCCCTTGGCCAGCTTTCCAACAGCCCTAATCGCCACTACGACATCAAGAACGATGACGAACTGTTGGACATGGTCGCACATATCCGTGATGTCACTGGCCGACCCGTCGGCATCAAAACCGTGCTCGGGTCAGAAGCGGCCATTATCAGCCTGTGTGACACCATTTTACGTCGCGGGATAGACAGCGCACCTGACTTTATTACCCTGGATGGCGGTGACGGTGGTTCGGGTGCCGCGCCACAAGTTCTGGCAGACCATGTCGGTCTGCCGCTCAATGAATCACTGCCCATGCTGGTAGACACGCTCATCTCCAGCGGCCTGCGGGAACGCGTACGCGTCATTGCCTCGGGAAAACTGGTCACATCAACACGCGTAGCATGGGCACTCTGCGTAGGTGCCGATTTCACTGTCACCGCTCGCGGTTTCATGTTTGCATTAGGGTGCATACAATCATTACAATGTCACCAGAATACCTGCCCGACCGGCATCACCACTCACAACAAAAACCTGCAACGCGGCCTGGTGGTAGAAGACAAGGCAACACGTGTAGCAAACTATGCACACTGGATCAACATGGAAGTAGACAAGGTAGCCCATTCCTGCGGTCTCGCTCATGCCCGTGAATTCCGTCGTCAACATGCCCGCATTGTACAATCTGCCGGGCGCAGCGTACCTCTCGACTCGCTCTTTCCCTACCCGGTAAAATTCACCCGTTGATTCCTGCCATCCCTACTTGACCGAATCATCAGCATCAAAACATATTATTACCTCGCTTGAATCTGTTGGCTGCTGTCCCCATCTAATAGTTAACATTTTACAATTACGAGGACACACGTGATGCGCATGGACAAATTGACCAGCAAATTCCAGATGGCGCTGGCCGATGCACAAAGTATGGCCGTGGGACGTGATCATCAGTTCATTGAACCCGCCCATGTCATGGCCGCTCTGCTGGATCAGCAAGGCGGCACGGTACGCTCGCTGCTGGGGCAATCTGACGTTAATGTCAACAGTTTACGTTCTCAATTGGGCGAAGCACTGGATCGTCTGCCCACCGTGGAGGGCAGCGCAGGCGAAGTACATGTATCCAACGACCTGACACGCCTGCTGAATCTCACCGACAAACTGGCTCAGCAACGCAAGGATCAATTCATCTCAAGTGAACTCTTCATACTCGCGGCACTGGAAGACAAAGGTGTACTGGGTGACTTATTACGCAAGGCCGGCGCCGCCAAAGGCTCCATTCAGCAAGCCATTGAAAAAATGCGTGGCGGACAAAAGATCAACGATGCCAACGCCGAAGAGCAACGCCAAGCATTGGAAAAGTATACCATCGACCTCACCGAACGCGCGGAACAGGGCAAACTCGACCCTGTCATAGGACGCGATGATGAGATTCGTCGCACTATTCAGGTATTGCAACGCCGCACCAAAAACAACCCGGTTCTGATCGGCGAACCCGGCGTGGGCAAAACCGCCATTGTCGAAGGTCTGGCGCAACGTATCATTAATGGTGAAGTCCCGGAAGGACTGAAAAACAAACGGCTCCTGTCTCTCGACATGGGTGCGCTGATTGCAGGCGCCAAATTTCGCGGTGAATTTGAAGAACGCCTCAAGGCAGTGTTGAATGACCTGAGCAAGCAGGAAGGTCAGGTTATTTTATTTATTGATGAACTGCATACCATGGTAGGCGCCGGCAAGGGTGAAGGCGCAATGGATGCAGGCAACATGCTGAAGCCTGCATTGGCACGCGGTGACCTGCATTGCGTGGGCGCAACGACGCTTAATGAATATCGCCAATACATCGAAAAGGATGCCGCACTGGAGCGCCGCTTCCAGAAAGTACTGGTCAATGAACCTTCCGTGGAAGACACCATTGCCATTCTGCGTGGCCTGAAGGAAAAATATGAAATCCATCATGGCGTGGAAATTACCGACCCGGCCATTGTTTCCGCAGCCGTACTTTCGCATCGCTACATCACTGATCGCAACCTGCCAGACAAAGCCATTGATCTCATTGATGAGTCGGCAAGCCGCATCCGTATGGAAATTGACTCCAAACCTGAGGAAATGGATCGTCTGGAACGCCGCCTGATCCAGCTCAAGATTGAGCGGGAAGCCTTGAAAAAGGAAATCGATGAAGCCTCAAAAAAACGCTTCGGTAACCTGAAAATCGAAATCAGCAAGGCCGAACACGAATTTTCTGACCTGAATGAAATCTGGAAAGCGGAAAAAGCCGCATTACAGGGCACTCAACACATCAAGGAAGCGCTTGAGCGTGTACGTAGCGAACTCGAAACAGCACGGCGCGCGGGCGACTTGACCCGCATGTCCGAGCTGCAATACGGGCGCATTCCAGAACTGGAAAAACAACTCGACACGGCTTCCCAGGCCGAGATACATGAGATGAAATTACTACGCAACAAGGTCACCGAAGAAGAGATTGCCGAAGTTGTTTCGAAGTGGACAGGTATTCCGGTGTCAAAAATGCTGGAAGGAGAACGTGAAAAACTGTTACGCATGGAAGAAGCTCTCGGTGCACGTGTCGTCGGCCAGACCGAAGCGGTAAAAGCCGTGTCGGATGCCATACGCCGCTCACGCGCCGGACTCTCTGACCCGGATCGCCCCAACGGATCATTCCTGTTTCTTGGCCCAACCGGCGTTGGAAAAACCGAACTAACCAAGGCACTGGCAGGATTCATGTTTGACACTGAAGACGCCATGATACGCATTGATATGTCCGAATTCATGGAAAAACATTCCGTGGCACGTTTAATTGGTGCACCCCCCGGCTACGTGGGTTATGAAGAAGGTGGCTATCTTACGGAAGCCGTGCGACGTCGGCCCTATTCAGTGATCCTGCTTGATGAGGTCGAAAAAGCACATCCCGATGTCTTTAATGTGCTCTTGCAGGTACTGGATGATGGACGCCTGACAGACGGACAGGGACGCACGGTGGATTTTCGCAACACCGTGATTGTCATGACCTCGAACCTCGGCTCACAACTGATTCAGGAGTTGGCTCAGACGGAGATTACAGAACAACCCGACGAGGCAGAAAAAGCGTACAACACCATGAAAAATGCCATTATGAGCGTGGTAGCACAACATTTTCGCCCTGAATTCATCAACCGTATTGATGACACGGTGGTGTTCCATCCGCTGGGCCGGGCACAGATTCACGCGATTACACTGATTCAACTAGAGTATCTACGCAAACGCCTGCTCGAACGTGATATGGATATTGAACTTACGTCAGCGGCGCTTGATAAACTGGGTGAAGCCGGTTTTGATCCGGTATACGGAGCACGGCCACTGAAACGCGCCATACAGCAAATGCTGGAAAATCCTCTGGCACAGGAAATTCTTGCGGGCCGTTTTGCGCCCGGTGATATAATTCATGTGGATGTGAAAGACAGGAAAATAATTTTCGAGAAAGGAAAAATACGCACAGCAGCATAATGTCATCGTATGGGGAGTTCGTGCCGGAGACAGCACGAACCCTTTTTCAGCGTCGCATCTTATGCACCATACGTAATATCGAATCGTCCACGCTGTATTCTTCGATATCCGCAACCGCCACCCACGCCAGATCCTTTGACTCGCTGCTGATGACCAAAGGTGTGTGACGATCTGCCATAAACAGGAAACGCACATCATAATGAAAATGCGCGGGTTCTTTTGCCGAGGCTGGAATAGCGTGTACATCCAGATCATAAATCTGTTCTGATACCGGCTTTACATGCTCCAAACCCGATTCCTCGTGCGCCTCACGCCATGCAACATTCAGAATGTCAGGATCACCATCGGCATGCCCTCCCAGTTGCAGCCAGCGATCAAGCTTGCGATGATGTGTGAGCAGCACATGGGTTCTGCCCAGATCAACAATCCACGCCGAACCGGTAATGTGGCCAATGTCCAGAGAGCGCTCGAAACAGCGTGGGTTGGCCTGCACAAAGCGTTCCAGAACCATGCACATACGCGTTTCGGCCTGATCAAATGCCGTATAAGCGTCGAGTTTCTCCAGCAATAATATTCTGTGCATGATGAACCTCTAGTCTGCGCGCTTGCGCCACACCAACGTGCGATTGTTGGCAGGCATTTCATGATCCTGTGTCAGCAACAACCCCGCCTTGCCCGCCAATACATCCAGTGCTTCAAAATCACGTACGCCACTGGCGGGGTCTCGCGCTTTCAACCAGGCGTCGAAACGCGCATTACTGGGACTGGTGTATGCACCGTGGTAGTTGAAGGGACCGTACAGACAAAATACGCCACCCGGCGCCAGCACATTCCCGATGCCCGCAAACATGCACTGCACTTGCGGCCACCCCATGATATGGACGGTGTTGGCGCTGAATATGGCATCCACTTTCCTGGTCGGCCACGGATCGTTTTCCACATCCAGCGCCAGCGGCGGCAATACATTGGGTAACGCGGCTTCGTCCAGCCAGGCGCGAATCCCGGCGTGATAAATGACGATATCGCTGGTTTGCCAGGTGAGGTGCGGTAAATGTTCACCAAAATAAATAGCGTGTTGACCCGTGCCACTGCCGATCTCCAGGACGTGCGACGTGCAGGGATGCAGCCGCTCCTGCGCGGCCCGCGCTTGCGAAAACTCCTTGCGTAACACATCAAGAATCGGATCCTTGTTCTGGTCACAGGATTCGGAGTAGGGTTTTTCCATGGCATACTTCAACGCTGCTCAATAACACTCGGGCGCTCTACCTTAACCTGTGCGCCGTGGCTTTTCATGATTCATGTTTTTATCCAGCACTGCCCGCAAAAATCGTCCGGTATGCGAGTCAGGATGTGCTGCAATATCTTCGGGAGTACCCACTGTCAGGACTTCACCACCCTTATCGCCACCTTCCGGTCCCATGTCAATCACCCAGTCAGCCGTTTTGATCACATCCAGATTATGTTCGATGACGACGATAGTATTGCCGTGGTCACGCAGTTGATGCAACACTATCAACAGTTGCTTGATGTCATGAAAGTGCAAGCCCGTGGTAGGCTCATCAAGAATGTACAAGGTGCTGCCGGACTCGCGCTTGGACAGCTCACGTGACAACTTGACGCGCTGCGCTTCACCGCCGGACAGGGTCGTGGCATTCTGTCCCAGCCGTACGTACGACAAACCCACATCCATCAGGGTTTGCAGCTTGCGCGCAATCACCGGCACCGCATCAAAAAAGGCCAACGCATCTTCAATGGTCATGTCCAGCACTTCATGAATATTTTTACCCTTGTACCGCACCTCCAGCGTTTCACGGTTATAGCGCTTGCCTTTACAAATGTCACATGGCACGTAAATGTCCGGCAAGAAGTGCATTTCGACTTTAATGACGCCATCACCCTGACATGCTTCACAACGTCCACCCTTGACGTTAAAGCTGAATCGGCCGGGATTGTAGCCGCGTGAACGCGCCTCCTGGGTACCGGAAAATAATTCGCGGATGGGCGTGAACAAACCGGTATAGGTCGCCGGGTTGGATCGCGGTGTGCGGCCGATGGGGCTTTGGTCAATGTTGACGACTTTCTCAAATTGCTCCAGACCAATAATCTCGGCACAAGGTGCAGGCTCGTCACTGCTGCCATACAGGGTGCGTGCTGCCTGACGGTACAGTGTGTCGTTAATCAGCGTGGATTTTCCGGAACCGGATACGCCGGTAATACAGGTCATGAGGCCCACCGGAATATCGACATTGACATCCTTTAGATTATGGCCACTGGCGCCACGCAAACACAGTTGACGTGCCGGATCGGGTGGCACGCGCACGTCAGCCACTTCGATTTGACGATAACCTGCCAGATATTGCCCGGTGAGTGATGCCGGATTGGCGATAATTTCCTGCGGTGTACCCTGCGCGACAATATGCCCGCCATGCACGCCTGCGCCAGGGCCGATGTCTATCACGTAGTCGGCCAGACGAATGGCATCTTCATCATGCTCGACAACGATGACCGTATTACCCAGATCACGCAGGTATAACAACGTCTTGAGCAGGCGCTCATTGTCGCGTTGATGCAAACCAATAGACGGCTCGTCAAGCACGTACATAACCCCCACCAGCCCGGCGCCAATCTGACTGGCGAGCCGGATGCGTTGCGCTTCACCGCCGGACAAGGTGTCGGCACTGCGTTCCAGGGTTAAATAATCCAGCCCCACATTCACCAGAAAGTCGAGCCGTTGACCCACTTCCTTGACAATCTTGGCAGCGATCTCGCCACGCCAGCCCGGCAATACCAGATGCGTAAAAAATTCATAGGCGCGGCCTACCGGCATCTTCACTGCTTCCGGCAGGGTTTTGCCTGCCACAAAAACATGACGTGCTTCACGGCGCAAACGCGTACCCTTGCAATCCGGACAATGCTGCGTGCTGAGATATTTAGCCAGTTCCTCACGAACCGCACTCGACTCGGTTTCGCGGTAACGCCGCTGCATATTATTGATGACGCCTTCAAAGGCATGGCGACGGCGGGTTACCACCCCACGCTCGTTAAGATAGGAGAATTCGATCTCTTCTTCGCCACTGCCAAACAACACCAGATCCTGCCGTTTTTTCGGCAGCTTTTGAAATGGCGTATCAACATCAAATTTATAATGTTCGGCAAGGGCATTGATCATTTGAAAATAATAGGCGTTTCTGCGATCCCAGCCACGCACCGCTCCCCCTGCCAGGCTTAGCTCGGGATGAGATACCACCCGCGTCGGATCGAAGAACTGCTTGACGCCCAAACCATCACAGGTCTGGCACGCCCCCGCCGGGTTGTTGAATGAAAACATGCGCGGCTCAAGTTCAGTGATACTGTAACCGCATTGTGGGCACGCAAATTTGGCAGAGAACACCACATCGGGCAACCGTTCCGCATTGACGCCGACGGCTTCATCCATAAAAGCCACACGCGCCAGCCCGCCGGACAGGCGCAAGGCGGTTTCAAACGATTCCGCCAACCGCTGCTGCACATCAGGCCGCACCTTGAAACGGTCAATCACCACTTCGATAGTGTGCTTCTTGCGCAGATCGAGCTTGGGGGCCTGATCCAGCTCCACCACCGTGCCGTTAATCCGTGCCCGCACATAACCCTGGGCACGCAGCTCTTCCAGCACCTCGACATGCTCACCCTTGCGCCCGTCCACGACCGGCGCCAGCAGCATCAAGCGCGCGTCCTGGGGCATCGCCAGCACATGGTCAACCATCTGACTGACGGTTTGGGCATCGAGCACAACATCATGATCCGGACAACGCGGCTCGCCGGCACGGGCAAATAACAGGCGCAAGTAGTCATAAATTTCCGTTACCGTACCCACCGTGGAGCGCGGATTGTGCGACGTTGACTTCTGTTCGATGGAAATTGCTGGAGATAAGCCCTCAATATGATCCACATCAGGCTTTTCCATCACCGACAGGAACTGCCGTGCATAGCTCGACAACGACTCCACATAGCGCCGCTGACCTTCCGCATAAATGGTATCAAAAGCCAGTGACGACTTCCCGGAGCCTGATAAGCCGGTGATCACAATCAATTTGCCACGCGGCAAATCAACATCAATGTTTTTCAGGTTGTGGGTACGGGCACCGCGAATGCGGATCATGTTCATGCTGATTTCCTAGGACTGAATTAACCTGCTAATATACGCCTGTTCACCCCCTCTTAGCAAAATTCAGGACATCTCGTGGCCAAACCAGAAAACCAATCAACCCGACCGCCCGGCATGAACGCGGGTGAACGCACCGCCGCATTATCACTCTCCAGCATTTACGCCCTGCGCATGATGGGATTATTCATGATCCTGCCGGTATTTTCGCTCTACGCACACGATCATCTGAAAAACTCTACGCCGCTATTAATAGGATTGGCGATTGGCATTTATGGGCTGGCCAATGCCGTCTTCCAGATCCCGTTTGGCATATTATCTGATCGCTTTGGCCGCAAGCCCATTATCGCCTTTGGGTTGCTGCTCTTTGCTCTCGGCAGCGTGATTGCAGCAATGTCGGACACCATTACCGGCGTTATCATCGGTCGCGCCATTCAAGGCAGCGGCGCCATTGCCGCCGCCGTGATGGCACTGGCCGCCGACCTGACCCGCGAGGAGCACCGCCTGAAAATCATGGCCATGATCGGCATGACCATCGGCCTGTCGTTTTCCACGTCACTGGTACTGGGGCCACTGCTGGATGGCTGGATAGGCGTCTCCGGCATCTTCTGGCTCACCGCCGTGCTGGCCCTGGCAGGCATTGGTGTGCTGCATTTATGGGTACCGCAACCCGTCGCCAGCACTTTCCATCGCGACGCTGAAGTCGTACCTTCGCAGTTCACTGACATGCTCAAGGATCCCTCATTACTGCGGCTTAACGTCGGCATCTTCGCTCTGCACATGATTCTCACCGCCAGCTTTGTGGTCGTGCCCGTGGCCCTGCGCGACTATGCCGGCCTGGCGGGCGGACAGCACTGGATGATCTATCTGGGCGTACAATTGATTTCAATGGCCGCCATGATTCCCTTCATTATTTATGCCGAAAAATATCGCCATATGAAGCAGGTCTTTTTTGGCTGCGTGATCGCCATCGCCATCGCCCAGGCGGGGCTGGGCCTTGCACACACCTCGGTGATCGCTATCTCGCTGTCATTGCTGCTGTTTTTTATCGCATTTAACGTACTCGAAGCCACCCTGCCATCACTCATCGCCAAAACTGCGCCGTCCGAGAAAAAGGGCACGGCCATGGGCATCTACTCCACCAGCCAGTTTCTGGGCGCATTCACGGGCGGTATTGCAGGAGGCTGGCTGTATGGCGCGGTCGGTGTCGGCGCTGTTTTTGCCCTGTGCGCCGGAATCGCAACGGTATGGGCAGTGATCGCCGCCAGCATGCGCGAACCACGCTACCTGAGCAACCACCTGCTCAAAATCGGCAATATCACCCCGGAACAGGCCCAGACGCTCACCCAGCGCCTGCGTCAGGTACGGGGTGTCGTCGAAGTCAACGTGATTGCTGATGACGGTATCGCCTATCTCAAGGTTGACACCCAGACCTTGGATAACGACGCGCTCAGTGAATTTTCAGCCGTAAAGGCGTAAAATAACCCAAACAGGATGTTGAAAAAGGCCATCCATGCACCGCACGCAGACTGTTTTTCAACAGCCCGCTAACGACCAAGTTCGATATTCAAACAATTTAAATACAGAGGTTCGCACCATGGCAAGAGGCGTTAATAAGGTTATTCTGATCGGCAATCTCGGCAAAGACCCCGAGGTGCGTTACATGCCCAGTGGCGGCGCCGTCACCAATATCACCATTGCCACGTCCGATTCGTGGAAAGACAAGCAAACCGGTGAAAAGAAAGAAAGCACTGAATGGCACAATGTCGTGTTCTTTAATCGTCTTGCCGAAATTGCCGGCGAGTATCTGAAGAAAGGCTCCAAGGTTTACATCGAAGGTTCACTCAAAACCGAGAAATACCAGGACAAAGCCACAGGCGCTGATCGTTACAGCACCAAGATCGTCGCTAACGAAATGCAGATGCTGGATGGAAAAGGCGGCAGCGCGGATTATTCAGCCGGCAGTGGCAGCGCCGAGCAGCGCCCGAGTGAAGGACGAGGTAACGCCGCAGCCGCAAACACGCAGGGAAGAGACAATAAATTTGAAGATTTTGACGACGATATTCCGTTTTAAAAAATTAAAGTGTGTCGCGAGTACGGCGACACACTTTAATTAGCAAGAAAGATTTCCCAAGAAGATTGTTTGAAAAAGAAACTGCTGTTCAAACATAACAACCTCCCAATTTTGCATCGCAAATAAGGCCGCGTGGCAACCAAGGCAACATCCGGAATACCATCGCAAAGTGGAATTAGACACTTGATTGATCCGGCCAGATGAAGTTTGAAGTCACTATTCATGCCGAGATAGTTCAAACGTGAGACTTCTTGCTTCAAAAGTTAAAATTTTCACATCTGGCCGGATCAATAGAACACGTTTTTTAAAGTGCTATCATGCCAGCCTCGGTAACTGTCTGGCCACATCCAGTGCAGGCAACGGTCGGCTGAAATAATAACCCTGACACTCATCGCAACCATGCCGTTGCAGAAACGCAAGCTGCTCCGCCGTTTCAACACCTTCCGCCACCACTTTCACATTCAGACTGTGCGCCATGGCGATAATCGCAATCACAATGGCCGCATCATCCGGATCGGTATCCACATCACGCACAAAAGATTGATCGATCTTCAACTTATCAATCGGAAACCGTTTCAGGTAACTCAAACTGGAATAACCTGTGCCAAAATCATCAATGGAAATACGGATGCCCATGCCGCTCAATTCCTTTAACTTGACCACTGCTTCATCCGCACGTTCCATCAGCAGACTTTCGGTGATTTCGATCTCAATATGCTGTGGCCCAATCCCGGTCTCAGACATGGCTTGAGAAATGACCTCGATCAAATTCTTCTGACGAAATTGTCGCGTAGACAGGTTGACGGCAACACGTGGCAGGACATACCCAGCATCCAGCCATGCCCTGACCTGCAGGCAGGCAATTCTGAATACCCAGGCACCCAGAGGACCGATCAGGCCCGTATCTTCAGCGACGGGAATAAACTTCGCTGGTGACACCCAACCCAATTGCGGTTGCTGCCAGCGCAGCAATGCCTCGGCACCAATCACTTCTCCACTATCACATAACACAATGGGTTGGTAATAGAGCATGAATTCATCGCGCTCCAATGCATGGCGCAACTTGGTCTCCAGTGACAGTCGTTCGGCGGCAATAGCATGCATATGCGCCGCAAAAAACTGATAATTATTTCGCCCATTTTCCTTGGCATGATACATGGCGGTATCACTGCCCTTCATTAATGCTTCGACATCCTGACCATCATCAGGATATATGCTGATACCCATACTCGCACCCGTGTGCAACTCGTAGGTTTTCACCATAAACGGCTCCGACAATACCGAAAGCAATTTCTGCGCGGCCACTGCAGCATCTTCCGTATGCTTAAGTTCAGGTAACACGACAATAAATTCATCCCCTCCCTGACGTGCCACTGTATCCTGCTCACGCAGACTCACGGAAAGTTTTTTGGCAACCTCCTGTAACAACAGATCCCCGGTATCATGCCCAAGCGAATCATTAATGACCTTGAATTTATCCAGATCAATGAAGATCACGGCAACATAACATCCACTGCTGTGTGCCTGTGCAAGCGCATGCGTAATACGCTCATGTAACAAGGTACGATTGGGAAGATTGGTTAATACATCATGTGTTGCCAGATGCATGATGCGTTTTTCTGCTTCCTTGCGCTCGGTAATATCACGCAACGTACCAATGAACATGCGCCGGTCATCAAGACGCATTTCACTCACACGCAAATCCATGGGGAAACACGAGCCATCCTTGCGCAACCCAATGACTTCCCGCCCCACACCAATAACAACACTATGACCGGTACTCAAATAATTACGGATATATTGATCATGCTCGCTACTATAAGGCTCTGGCATCAACAGGGCGACATTCCTGCCAATCACTTCAAGCGCCGCATACCCGGAAATACGTTCCGCTGCAGGATTGAATGACTCGATGACGCCCTGGTCATTAATCACGACAATACCTTCATCAATACTGTCAACCACGGCACGTATACGGGTTTCACTATCCTGCAGCCGAATGTTGGCTCTGCGGGCATCCTGTTCAGACCGAACCAGTTGACGCACCAAAGGGACCACCTGCCAGCGCAACATCAAACCCCCTATTAATACAGCCAGCATTAACAGTGGCAAGACATAATAAAATTGCTCACGTAACGGCTTGTATAATTCAGCGGTATCCACCTTCAACACCATCCCCAACCCCAATGTTCCAATCGGACCATAGACGGCTATCACTTCCTGTTGACGGTAATCCACTGCGCGAATGGTGCCACTCTGTCCACGCAATGCATAACTCATGGGCAAGGGTTTGCCTTTCACATTAACCAGATCGAGCTTAAGTAACCCAGGACTCAGTGTGGTTGGAAAACACTGCATACCCGCCTCCAGCAATCCACACACTGCCAGTTCGCCGCTTTCACCTAATGCACTGGCGCCCACAAACATCGCTGTCAATGCGGGCAATGGACGCTCCGTCATCACACTGCCGACATGTCTACCATCCCGCATGACGACACCAAACCGTGTGCGCAACACGATGCCATTACTCCACAATAACTCTGATTTATGCAGCGTCTTGAGTGGCGCGGTTAATTGCGGTTGTTCCATCCGATTGCCGGCACGCGCCACTTCCCTGTCGTTCTGATCATATACGACAACAGCGGAAAACCCGGTGGGCAAATACGACTGGGCGATGTCATCCAGCGATTGCTGAATGTCACGGTCATTGGGGTGGGCATTATAACTCTGCAGTTGTTCAAGAAAGAACGGTCGGCTGCTGATCATGGCAACATCGGAAGCGCTGCTACCAATCAGATATTCAAATTCATGTACATGGTTTTGCAGGGAAAGCTTAAGGCCTTTATTCAGAACGTCTTCTGTCTGGCGCTGCATGATCAGAAACACGCAAACACCCGTGATCACTGTCATGGCAACCAGAATGGCACTCCCGATCAGACTGATCTTTCGTCCCTGAGCCTTGATAAGCAACCTTGGATCCCTCGCGTTGTAATCCACCACGGAATATTCATGCTGAATTCTTTCAAAAAAGCTTCGGTTTTAAAAACACAAAAAAAACATCACTCAACGCTGCACAGGCTCAGACTTGGTTCACATGCTGGTACGATTCTCATCCAGCACCTTGCTCAAACGCTGAGCAGGAACATAGCCGGGCAAAATTCGACCATCATCCAGAACCAATGTGGGCGTCCCCGTCAAACCCAGGCGCTCAACCAGCACCATGTGCCGCTCCACGGGGTTTGCACAGCTTTTTCTTTCAATATCACCTGTCGCCTTGGCGCGCGTCATTGCACCTTGACGATCCTTGGCACACCACACTGATACCGCCTTGTCATACGACGGGCTATTCCGGCCAGCACGCGGAAACATCAAATAGCGCACCTTGATACCAAGGCGATTGAGCTCCGCTATTTCGGCGTGCATCTTACGGCAGTATGCACAATCCACATCGGTAAATACGGTGATGGTGTGCTTCACCTGTTGCTTTTTCGGTGAAAATATAATCATGGCATCTTCGCCGATGGCATTCACCAGATTCAGACGCCCGGTAGCGCGCTTGGTCTCCGTAAGATTTTTTTGCGTCTGCACATCCACCAGATCACCTTGCAGCATGTAACGCCCATCCTTGCTGATATACACCACCTCAGAACCTGCCGTTACCTCATACAACCCCGGTAATGCAGCGGCCACAATGCTGTCAGGCTTGAGACCCGGCGCCAACAGTTCCAGCGCCTTTTTTACCTGCACAATGTCCATATCATCCGCAAATGCCGCATGCATACTGAACAACATGCATATCAGTCCTGCGACCGCCATGGATGGCGGACGTGCCGAAAACGCACGACTCCATGGATGGAGGAGGTAGAGCATTGCCGGGAGCAAATGCCGAGGAGCAGCTTTTGGGTCAATTATTTTATGCATATCAGATCCTAATCCCGGAAATTGGTATATTGCAGCGGCAGACCCAACTCCGCCTTGCGTAACAAGGCGATGGCTTCCTGCAAATCATCACGCTTTTTACCGGTAATACGCACCTGCTCCCCCTGTATCGACACCTGTACCTTAATCTTTGAATCTTTTATTAACTTTACCGTTTTGCGTGCCATATCAGCATCAATCCCCTGCCGCACGGTGAGCGTCTGGCGGGCATTGTTACCGGCTATTTCTACCTTGCCTTTGTCGATACAGGCAATATCGACACCACGCTTGGCAAGTTTGGCATAGAGAATATCCAGCATTTGATTAATCTGGAATTCACTGCTGGCATGCAGTGTCAAAACACTTTCCAGTGACTCGACACGTGCATCACTGCCTTTAAAATCAAAACGATTGATAATCTCTCGATTGGACTGATCAACCGCATTGGCTAATTCATGCATATCAACTTCAGATACCACATCAAAGGATGGCATACATTCCTGACCCCCTGTTTAACCGCGTGGATGATGCGTGGCATGCAAGCTCTTCAAGCGCTCGGCTGCCACATGAGTATAAATTTGTGTGGTGGATAAATCACTGTGCCCCAGCAGCATTTGCAGCGCGCGCAAATCAGCGCCATGATTCAGCAGATGCGTGGCAAAGCAATGACGCAAGGTGTGTGGCGAAAGCCGGTCGGCATCAATACCTGCAATCACACCATAGCGTTTGATAATGCACCAAAATGCCTGCCGCGTCATCCCCGCGCCGCGTTGCGTCACGAACAGTGTATCGCAACGCTGGCCTTTAAGCATCACCGGGCGCGCCTCTCGCAAATATCGCTCCAGCCATGCCACAGATTCCTCACCCACCGGCACCAGACGTTCCTTACCACCCTTACCGGTCACACGCACCACCCCCTGAATCAGATTCAACTGCGTGACCTGCAGCAAAACCAGTTCTGAAGCACGCAGTCCACTCGCATATAGTAATTCCAGCATGGCACGATCACGCAGCCCCAATACTTCGTCAGTCACAGGGGCGCTGAGCAACGTATCAACCTGCGCTTCGGTCAACACTTTGGGCAGGGGACGCCCCAAACGGGGGGATTCGATACGCGCGGTCGGATCAACCTGCAAACGCCCTTCGCGCACCTGATATTGATAGAAGCGACGCAGACACGATACCAGCCGCGCCACTGACCGGGCACGCGCATGCGCTTTGGCGCGCAGTGATAGATAGTCCAGAATATCGCCATGTTGCACGGTGAACAACATCAGATCACGCTCGACCAACCATACTGCAATTCCCATTAAATCTGCACGGTAAGCCGATAATGTATTGGCGCTCAAGCCACACTCCATCCAGAGCGCGTCCAGAAATGCTTCGATGATCACGTGATCCTGTGTCGGACAAACAGCGAGCTTCTGCATTGCGCCCGGCGGCTGTTCCCGAGGTGGCCTGACCCTATTTGGTACCGTACCTTCCACTTTCTCATCCGGTGAGGCACTATCAACCACGCTCATGATCCAGCAGCCAACGCTTGATGGCAAGTTCAGGACTGAACCCTGTGGTCACTCCCGAATAGCCACCCAATCCTGTCGAGCTCACAACCCGATGACACGGCACTACAATCGGCACCGGATTGGCGCGGCAGGCTCCCCCCACCGCACGCGGCCCACTCGCTAAACGCTTCGCCAGATCACCATAGCGCTGGGGTTGGCCACGGGGTATTTCACACAGCAACCGCCACACACGCTGTTGAAAAGGTGTGCCCACACAAACCAACGGGATGGTAAATCGGTAATCAGGGTCGGAGAAGTAAGCTGTCAATTGCCGCACCACATCCGCAGCATGCGTATTTACGGCAGGCAGGTCATCAAGCTCGGGCGACACGAAATCCAGAGAAGATAACGCTGCACCCTGCATGCTCACACCCAGCTTTGGCCATGCGACCGCCAGGGATGGCGGAAGTGCCGAAAACGCAGGAGCAGTTTTTCGGTCAAAAGGTACTGCAAGTATGGCGTGATAGGATGGCTGCATAATTTGATCTAGTGGAAACGATCCAAAGCCAGGTAGAGTGAACGCATCAACACATTATCCTGCGGCGGCTTCTGCGTGCCCTGTATTCGTTGATCAGGACGCGGCGCATGCTGGCCCAGCAACCCAATCAACTGCTGATGAGCACGCGTCCGCACCTCTATGGTATCTGCCTCCAATGCCAAAAAAGCAAACAGCGCGCGCGCGCGCAATGGATGTTTTTCCAGCATCGACTGCGCCACTACAAACCAGGGCTCAAAGTCACCCATTAACAACTGCTGCTGGTTACCCAATATCTGGGCATAGGCCACATAAGCATCCCACACGGCGTCACTGCTAACATTAAACAAGCCCGACACATTGACACACTCTGTGTGCTCAGCATGCATCTCCCCGGAATGTTGTCCCATCACGGCATGTTGTGCTTGCGGCCGTGCCGCAGAATTCCGCACATGATCCGTGCATCCTGCGTCATCATACCGGGGCGCCGTCTTGTCATACAAGGCCAGCATATATTCCAGCGCTTCAACACGTCGTTCATGATCACCGATGAGTTGTGCGGCCTCTGCCTGCACTGCCCACGCCACACACGATATACAGGCGCCTGCAACAGACACACCCTGCTGTTGTGCCAACTGATGCGCTTCCTGTAAAATATTTTCAGGCCGACCGTTACTGCGCAATCGTGCCAGTAAATATACCGCACGCGCCGCAGGATGCTGCACATCACTCAGCAAGGCAGCAGCATCTGCAGCACGCCCAGCCAACAGCAATACACGCGCCTGCAGCACACGCGTCGGCACATCGGCATGGCCGTAATCCTGCTGATAACGCAGCATCGCGGTATAGGCATCATCCACGCGCCCATCCACAATATAGCTGTGAATGATCATGCGCCTATAACTGCGCAAGACGTGGCTGTCTACACCCGGCGGGGCACTAACGCCGACAGTCATGTCGACACACCCTGTGATGCCGGTACATTCCGGCAGCGCAGCAGCAGCGTGTTCCTGCATGACACCCACCTGCTGTACCTCCGCCTGCCCTGGCGCTGTATCTTGCGCTGACAGGGCGACGGGCACTCCTGCGCATTCTGAGCTTGTGCATCCCTGCACGGCGGGTTGCCATAGCAAACGTAACAACCACTCGCGTGCGGCAGCACCTTGATCCAGCTCAAGCTGCGCGACCGCGCCCTGCATCAAAATCCAGCGTGCGACATCCATGGATACGTTGTCCGGCATGAGGGAAACAGCATCGCGTTCGGAACGGGGATTAAAAATGCCGGAAGCAACCAATGACTGTGTACGTCGTATGATCGACGGCCAGTCACGACGCTGCTGATAAATCAGAATGCGCGCTTTCTCCCACGCCGCCCAATCAGCAGCCATCGGGTTAGCAGACGCCTGTTGTTGATCTATCAGCCGTAACGCCAACGACGCGGGCATACCCTGTTGGGCAAGCGTCACCATACCCTCAAAAGGGTCGGCGCAGGCAGCGCCCGCAAACAGTCCAAACGCCATGCACACACAGATAATATACTGACGCACACGCACAACGCAGGATAAAAACGGCACGTTGTCCCTGAAAGAACACAGGCGAATGATACCGGAAATACGGGAACGGCCAAGCGGCCGGGGGGACATGAAATAGAGAGGATGTTTCTCTGTAACGCCAAATTCCGTCACAACATCACATCCTCACTCTCAATTCAAAGTATGGAATTTGAAAAAGCTTCAACTTTCCCATTATGCGAACACATGAAAAATTACAGCTTCTCTTTAATACGTGCAGCCTTACCCGTAAGATCACGCAAATAATAAAGCTTGGCGCGGCGCACATCACCACGACGCTTTACCACCAGTGATTCAAGGCTCGGGCTATGTGTCTGAAACACGCGCTCTACACCCTCGCCATGTGATACCTTACGCACGGTGAATGACGAATTCAGACCACGGTTACTTTTAGCAATAACAATACCCTCAAAAGCCTGCAAGCGCTCACGGGTACCTTCCTTGACTTTTACCTGAACCACCACGGTATCACCGGGTGCAAATGGAACCAGTTCACGCGTCATCTGTTCGGCTTCGATCTGTTGAATAATGTTCATATTACTACTCCTCATTAACGATTGGCTGGCAATTCTTCATCTTTGTTGGAACTGCCGTAATACTCCCGGATAAATTCATCCAGTAATTCTTTTTGCGCAGGATTCAATGCCCGCACCGTGCATGGATGCAGAGGGTCGGGAACGACTGTTTCCAGTAAATCCGGCCGCCTCAACCAGGTTCGCCCTAATGCCTGTTTATGCCGCCAGCGCGCAATCGCCTGATGGTCACCACTCAACAACACCTCCGGTACGCGCATCCCATCAATTTCTTCAGGACGCGTATAGTGCGGGTAATCCAGCAGACTGACACCTTCATCACCCGCCGCCGACAAACCGAATGAATCCTGCTGCGCGGAATCTTCGTGCCCCAGCACACCGGGCAACAAGCGTGTCACCGCGTCAATCATTACCATCGCCGCCAGCTCACCACCGCTCAGCACATAATCACCGATCGACCATTCTTCGTCGATCTCGGTCTGTAATACACGCTCGTCAATGCCTTCATAACGACCCGCCACCAGCACGATCCGTGGTACTGCAGCCAGTTCACGCACACCGGCCTGATCCAGGCGTCGCCCTTGCGGTGACAGATAAATCACCCGCGTGGGCATTGTATCTGCGGCCTGCGCGGCATGTATCGCATCACGCAGCGGTGGCACCTGCATTACCATGCCGGGGCCACCGCCATAGGGCCGGTCATCGACAGTACGGTGCCGGTCATGCGCGTAATCCCGCACGTTCCACAGCCCCAGCTGTAACAAGCCGCGCTGCACCGCACGACCTGTAACACCTTGCTGGGTCAGCGCATCAAACATCGCCGGAAACAGTGTGACGACATCAACGCGCATCACATGCGCCCAATCGCCCGGTATGGCGGTCGCTTGCAGCACCCTGCCTCTGACAACACTCGCGCTTCCATGCACCACGGAAGTACTGAAAACATGCCGGGCAGCAAGCCCAGGTGCTGCGATGCACATGAACAGCCAGCAGCCGCTTTTCGGTACAAATCAATAATCCAGATTCCAATCAACGCACAACACTCTGGCATCAAGATCAACACTCACAATCACCCCATCAATAAAGGGAATCAGGTGTTCCTTTATCCCGGCCTGCTTGTCGGCGGTGGTTTCCTGCACTACCAGCACATCATTCGCACCGGTTTCCATAAGATAAGCTACCGTACCCAGCACGGTGTTATCTCCGCCCGGTTTAACACAGGTGACCTGTAAACCCATTAGGTCATTCCAATAATACTCACCCGCACGCGGCGCGGGCAATTGCTGACGTGGTATGGCAATTTCCACGCCCACCAACGCTCTGGCCGCTTCCGGGGTATCCCAGCCTTCAAGATGGGCGATAACACCTTTACCCTGAATGCGGCCATCCAGCAAAGTAGCGGGGCGCCACTGCTTACCCACACATATTTGCCAGGGCATGTAGCTCAAAATATTATCGCGCGGCTCGGTATAGGAATGTATCTTTACCCAGCCGCGAACACCGTAGATGCCAGAAATCTGCCCTAGAATAATCAGCGCGGCTTCTGCACCCGACCCGGCATCTGAAATTTCTACCATGCGTACAATACTACTTTATCAACGGGGGCGAGTCATGACGCCACACATCGCGCCCGCTCACCACAACAGCATCAGGATGCTTGCTGGCCCAGTAAGCTAGCCACGCGATCAGAAGGCTGTGCGCCTTTACCAACCCAGTACTTGACCCGTTCCTGATCCACACTCAACTTGACTTCACCGCCCGTTGCCACGGGGTTAAAAAACCCAACGCGCTCGATATAACGGCCATCACGCGGGTTGCGCGAATCAGTGACAACAATGTGATAAAACGGGCGTCTTTTTGCGCCACCACGAGACAAACGAATGGTTACCATTTATACCTGCTTCCTTTGAATCAATTCTAAATAACGAGGTACCACCCACCTCTTTGTCGCAGGCGGCGGTAGAGTAAAACAGGGAATTATAGGCGCGTACAGCAAAAAAAGAAAGGTTTCCGTGTCCGGTATTTCAGGTTGTTAAATAATCACCCATCAATAGCCTACGCCACGCCCAACCTCCGCACGATCACGCAAAAAATACACAACCCTTTAATTTTACTGTATTTTATCTCTAAAAAGGCAGCTTTCCCTTCATCCCACGCAACATTTTGGCCATGCCCCCTCCCTTGGTCACTTGCTTCATAACCCGTTGCATTTGGTCAAACTGCTTGAGCAGGCGATTGACATCCTGCACCTGGGTTCCGGATCCGGCGGCGATACGGCGTTTGCGTGAACCCTTGATCACGTCCGGGAAATGCCGTTCCTGAGGCGTCATGGAGTTGATAATGGCTTCGATGCGGCCAAAGTCCTTGTCACCCACCTGATCTTTAACTTTTTGAGGGACGTTGGCCATGCCAGGCATTTTGTCCATGATGCTGGCCATACCACCCATTTTACGCATTTGCTGGATCTGGCTGCGAAAATCGTCAAGGTCGAAGCCTTTGCCTTTTTTCATTTTACCGGCAAATTTTTCGGCTTCGGCGCGGTCAATATTGCGCTCTACCTGCTCGACCAGACTCAGCACATCTCCCATGCCCAGAATACGCGAGGCGATACGATCGGGATGGAAGGGTTCAAGCGCAGCGGTTTTTTCACCCATGCCGAGAAATTTGATGGGCTTGCCGGTAATGTGGCGAATTGACAATGCTGCGCCGCCACGTGCGTCACCATCCGCCTTGGTCAATACGACACCGGTCAGTGGCAGGGCGTCATTAAAGGCCTTGGCCGTGTTGATGGCATCCTGGCCGGTCATGCTGTCCACTACGAACAGGGTCTCGGTAGGTTGCAGGGCGGCATGCAGACGCTTGATCTCAGCCATCATTTGCTCGTCGATGTGCAGACGGCCGGCGGTGTCGATAATGACGACATCAATCATGCGCTTGCGTGCCTGATCAACCGCCCCCAAGGCAATGGCAACGGGGTCTTGTGTCGTATCGCTTGGGTAAAATACCGCGCCGACTTCCCTGGAAAGGGTTTCGAGCTGGTCGATAGCGGCGGGGCGATAAATATCGCAGCTGGCAACCAATACACTCTTTTTGCGGCGCTCCTTTAGCAGTCGCGCCAACTTGGCAACGGTGGTGGTTTTACCGGAGCCTTGCAACCCCGCCATGAGGATAATGGCGGGGGGCGGCACATTCAGCTCCAGGTCGATGACACCGCCCATGATGGTAATTAGCTCATCATGCACCACCTTGACCAGCGCCTGACCGGGGGTGAGGCTTTGCAGCACATCCTGACCCACGGCGCGCTCACGCACCCGCTCGATAAAGTCGCGCACGACAGGCAGGGCGACATCCGCCTCCAGCAGTGCCATACGCACTTCGCGCAGAGTGTCCTTGATATTGTCTTCGGACAGTCGACCCTGCCCACGCAAGCGCTGGATAACGCCATTGAGTCGCTCGGTAAGATTATTGAACATGAGGGGCTACTTCTTATATATGATGGAGAGTGGCTGCTGACAACCAAAGGCTTATTATAGCCGAATAACCTCACCGCCCCGCAAGGGCTGTAACCGCCGGGCGGGCATGGCCGCCCGGCATTCGGCGAAAATAAGGTCTTCACTGCCGGGTTTGTTGTGAGTGATGTAGATCAGGGGATTGTGGTGTAATTTGGCGATATCCTGCGCCAACAGGGAGGGGCAATAATGATGAGCCATTTGGCTCAATGCGAGACTTTCATTGGGGAATGCGGCTTCGACGACAAGAACATCAAGCCCTGACCGTGCATTCAGCACGTCCCAGAAGCTATCATTACTGGTAGTGTCGCCACTGAACGCGATGGCGCGCCCGGCACATGCCACGCGGTAACCCACGCCGGGCACGGCGTGGTTAACGGGGATCATTTCCAGCGTACGCTCCCCCAGCGTGCAGATCTCGGCAGGGGCCATGATTTCATAGCGTAGCACGGGTTTATCAGGATGCGGTAATTGGGAAAAATCAGGCCAGATCACCCAATTAAAAATATGTTCCTGCAAGGCACGCAGTGTCACCGCCTGACCATGCACCACCAGCGGTTCCTCGATACGGTCAAAGATACTGTCAAGCAACAGCGGCAAAAAAGCAATATGATCAAGGTGGGAGTGCGTAATGAAAATATGACGAATGCTCAACATGTCGTCAAGCGTCAGCTCACCAACACCACTGCCTGCATCAATCAAAATATCGTCATCAATCAGTAACGAGGTCGTCCTGAGTCCCTGCCCAACCCCGCCACTTGCTCCCAGCACGCGTAAATTCATGTATTCCATCCCGCACGGATTCAGGTGTTATACGGCGACTATACCTGACAGTCCCGGAAAATCCCCAAGTATCAATACATCGGCCTGCTGTGGCACTAACATGAGCCTTTTCATGCATCTTCTCCCATCATCGCACCATGCCCCTTTCACTGAAAGACCCAGATGTGCGATGATTCAGACCAAGGAATCTCCGAATAAACCAGAGACTCCTTAAAATGACCAAATCCAGGGAATCATGAATACTATCATTGTCGGATTTATCGCCATTACACTGTATTGCGCCACAGGTTTTATGCTGGCCTTTCTGTTGTACAAAAGAGGCCGCGTGCCAATACGCCGGGGCCAGCTCATCGCCCTGGGCATGACGGCAACCATTCTACACGCCTTTGTATTACACGGCAGCCTGTTTAGCGGCCAGGGATTAAACCTGAGTTTCTTCAATGCTTTTTCGCTGTTTTCATGGCTTATTGCGCTGTTGGTGCTGGTCACCTCTCTCAGCAAGCCCATTGAGAACCTGGGCATTATGGTATTCCCCATGGCGGCCTTGTCTATTGCATTGGCCATGCTGTTTCCTTCGCAACATCTGTTGATGGGCAAGGCATTACCGGGCTTACAGGCGCATATTCTGATTTCAGTGCTGGCATATAGCCTGCTGAGTATCGCGGCCGTACAGGCCATTCTATTATGGATACAGGATCGGCAGTTGCGCAGCAAACATCCTGGCGGCTTCATACGCTCCCTGCCCCCCTTGCA
>JAHFRW010000002.1:0-6100 GCA_023266055.1 Gammaproteobacteria bacterium
ACGGGCCACTTCCAGCTTGAATTCAGCTGTAAAATTTCTTCGTTCATTTATCATCTTCACTTCCCTCGTTTAGGTGAATATTGCACCTAATGAAGTGTCCGTGTAAATTAGACCACTACAAATCTACTGCAAAAGTGGCAGGGCGGCCCATTTTTCCGCAAAAATTCGTCAAATAGAGTAGACTATTCTCCTCATTTTTGCGAAAAACTGTGCTCGCCCTGCCACTTTTTCGCTACGATCCCCTAAGTGCGACAGGCTGCTAGCGCGTGAGCGGGTTAGCAGTTTCATTGCATAACCCGCCTTGTGTACTAATCCCAGCTCAACGCGCCCCCACTCTGATATTCAATCACCCGCGTCTCGAAGAAATTTTTCTCTTTCTTCAGGTCGATGATTTCGCTCATCCACGGGAAGGGGTTGGTGGCGCCGGGGTATTGTTCGGCGAGGCCGATTTGGGCGCAACGGCGGTTGGCAATGTATTTGAGGTAGTCGTTGAACATGGCGGCGTTGAGGCCGAGCACGCCGCGTGGCATGGTGTCGATGGCGTAGCGGTATTCGAGTTCGACGGCTTCGCGGATCATGTGGGCGATTTCTTCCTGGAATTCGCGGGTCCACACGTGCGGGTTTTCGATCTTGATCTGGTTGATGACGTCGATGCCGAAGTTCATGTGCATGCTTTCGTCGCGCATGATGTACTGGAACTGTTCGGATGCGCCGACCATTTTGTTGCGGCGGCCAAAGGTGAGCATCTGGGTGAAGCCGACATAGAAAAAAATGCCTTCGAAGATGACGTAGAAGGCGATCAGGTCGCGCACCAGGCGTTGGTCGGTTTCGGGTGTGCCAGTGTGGAAATTGGGGTCAGCCAAGCTTTGGGTGTAGGGCAGGGACCAGGCGGCCTTGTCATGGATCGCGGGCACTTCGCGGTACATGTTGAAGATCTCGGCTTCGTCCAGCCCCAGGCTTTCGACTACGTATTGATAGGCGTGGGTGTGCAGCGCTTCCTCGAAGGCCTGGCGCAGCAGGTATTGGCGGCATTCGGGATTGGTGATGTGGCGGTACACGGCCAGCACCAGGTTGTTGGCCACCAGCGAATCGGCGGAGGAGAAGAAACCCATGCTGCGTTTGATGATCAGGCGTTCGTCGTCGGTGAGGCCATTGGGATTTTTCCACAGCGCGATGTCGGCGGACATGTTGATTTCCTGCGGCATCCAGTGATTGGCGCAGGCGTCGAGGTATTTTTGCCACGCCCAGGTGTATTTGAACGGCACAAGCTGATTAAGATCGGCACGGCAGTTGATAATCTTTTTATCGTCAACCTGGATGCGCGAGGCACCCATTTCAAGGTCTTCCAAGCCAAGTACGCCATGCTGCTCTTCGATCAAGGGCAGGGGGACTTGCGCGGTTTTTTTAGGTGTTGTGGTAATCGGTTCATCCCAGCTTAACATTTCGTATTCCTCCTGCTAAATTTTAATTTTTTCGGGTTTGATTACCCACAGCTTGCTGCGTTTATTGTCATCCCGAAAAGAAGCGAGGACTCTTGTTTAAGGTTCCTCGCGGTGTTTGGAATAACACTTGCTATGGGGGTGTTTTTATTAAGCTCCGGTTAGGCCTTGTGATAAGGCGCAGCCGGAGCTTGCTTGATGTTTATTGGCACGCTTCGCATTCAGGATCGGCGATCAAACACACTTTGGGCTGTGCAGATGATGGCGCATTGGCATTGGTGTTGCTGCCGCCGGATGACACTGCATTCAATGTGCTATCCGTGATGGTGGATTTCTCCGTGGCGGTAGCGCCCATGCTGCGCAGGTAGTAGGTGGTTTTGAGTCCCTTGATCCAGGCATGGCGATAAAGCGTGTCGAGTTTTTTGCCCGACGGTTCGGCCATGTACAGGTTCAGGGATTGCGATTGATCAATCCATTTCTGGCGGCGGCTGCCGGCTTCGATGAGCCAGCGCGTGTCGATTTCGAACGCAGTGGCGTACAGGGTTTTGAGGTCCTGCGGGATGCGGTCAATGGGTTGCACGCTGCCGTCGAAATATTTGAGGTCGTTGACCATCACCGAATCCCACAATTTGCGTGCCTTGAGATCGCGCACCAGATACGGATTGCCTACGGTGAAATCACCGGACAGATTGGATTTCACGTAAAGGTTCTGGAACGTCGGTTCAATGGACTGGCTCACGCCGCAAATGTTGGAAATAGTCGCCGTAGGCGCAATCGCCAGGCAATTGGAGTTGCGCATGCCCACTTGCTTGACGCGTGCGCGCAGGCTGTTCCAGTCCAGTGTGGCGGTGGTGTCCATCTCCAGGTAATCGCCGCGTGTGTCGGCGAGCAGCTTGATGGAATCGATGGGCAAGATGCCCTGGCTCCACAGCGAACCCTGATAGGTAGAGTACGTGCCACGCTCTTCGGCCAGGTGGGTGGAGGCCTGGATGGCGTAGTAGCTGACGGCTTCCATGGAGCGATCCGCAAACTCCACGGCGGCTTCGGACGCATAGGGTACGCGCAGTTCATGCAGCGCATCCTGGAAGCCCATGATGCCCAGGCCGACCGGACGGTGGCGCAGGTTGGAATTGCGCGCTTGCGGCACCGAGTAGTAGTTGATGTCGATGACGTTATCGAGCATGCGCATGGCGGTGTTGATGGTGCGCGCCAGCTTGTCGAGATCAAGCCCGCGTTCTGCGGTGACATGCGCCGCGAGATTCACCGAACCCAGATTACACACGGCAATTTCCTTGTCGGAGGTGTTGAGGGTAATCTCGGTGCAGAGATTGGAGCTGTGTACCACGCCGGTGTGCTGCTGCGGTGAACGCAGGTTACACGGGTCTTTGAAGGTCATCCACGGATGGCCGGTTTCAAACAGCAGGGTGAGCATTTTGCGCCACAAGGTCAGTGCTGGAATGCGCTTGGCATTTTTGATTTCGCCGCGCGCAAATTTTGCTTCGTAACCCACGTAGGCATCTTCAAACGCCTGGCCATACAGATCATGCAGATCAGGTACGTCATTAGGTGAGAACAGTGTCCATTCACCGGCTTCATGGACGCGTTTCATGAATAGATCCGGCACCCAGTTGGCGGTGTTCATGTCATGCGTGCGGCGGCGTTCGTCGCCGGTGTTCTTGCGCAATTCCACGAACTCTTCAATGTCCATATGCCAGGTTTCAAGGTAGGCGCACACGGCGCCCTTACGCTTGCCACCCTGATTGACGGCCACGGCGGTATCATTAGCGACTTTCAGGAACGGTACCACACCTTGTGACTTGCCGTTAGTGCCCTTGATGCGGGCGCCCATGGCGCGCACGCGCGTCCAGTCATTGCCCAGACCGCCCGCGTATTTGGAGAGCAGGGCGTTGTCGTGGATGGCGTTGAAGATGCCGTCGAGATCATCGGGCACGGTGGTGAGGTAGCAACTGGAAAGCTGCGGACGCAAGGTGCCAGCGTTGAACAGGGTGGGTGTTGAGCTCATGAAATCAAAGCTGGACAGTAATTGATAAAACTCGATGGTACGCGCTTCGCGGTCAATTTCATTGATCGCCAGACCCATGGCGACGCGCATGAAAAATGCCTGGGGCAACTCGAAACGATGGCCGTCGGAGTGCAGGAAGTAACGGTCGTAAAGGGTTTGCAGTCCCAGATAGGTGAACTGCATGTCGCGCTCCGGTAGCAGCGCGCGACCCAGCACGTCGAGCTTGAATTCCTTGAGGCGCGGATCAAGTAATTCCAGCTTGATGCCACGGCTGATGTAATCGGCGAAATAGTCAGAATAACGCCCAGTCATTTCGGCAGCGGTGGCATAGGTGCTGCGTTGTTCGATGAAGCTGAGTGCTTCATGGCGCAGGTCATCCAGCAACAGGCGCGCGGCCACATAGGTGTAATTGTTTTCGCTTTCAATGAGCGTGCGCGCGACCATCACCACGGCGCGGCCGACATCCTGTTCCGACACGCCGTCGAAGAGGTTGCGCTGCACTTCGTTAATGATGTGGCTGGGATTGACATCGTTGAGATTACGGCAGGCTTCGGTAATCACGGTTTCAATGCGTGCCATATCCAGCGGGTGTTGGGTGCCGTCGGGCCGGGTGACGTTCAGGGTGTGGGGGGCGGTGTGTTCCTGTTGCGCGTCGGCGGCACGTTCGCGCGCACGTTCTTCGCGGTACAGCACGTAGGAGCGCGCCACTTTCTGTTCCCCGGCACGCATCAGCGCCAGTTCGACCTGATCCTGAATGTCTTCGATATGAATGGTGCCGCTGCCGGACAGACGGCGCGTCAGGGTCTCCATGATTTGTGTAGTGAGGGTGTGTACGGTGTCATGTACGCGACGCGACGCGGCGGCATTGCTGCCTTCGACGGCGAGAAAGGCCTTGGTCATCGCGACAGCGATTTTTGAGGCGTCAAAGCTGGTGAGTTTGCCGTTACGGCGAATCACATGAAATTGCCCCGGCGCGGTATTGGCAAGTTTGGCGGCGCTGGCAGCGCTTTCTGCCGGAATTTCGGTATAAGGCGCATGCGTGGGTTTGATGTGGGTGGTATCGGTGTGCATGAATGGTGATCCTCCTGACTGGTTTTATCGTCTATTTTATTATGGGGTTATACCACCACAATGTTAAAGCTATGCGGCTTGAAGCCTGGGTTGTTCACGTAACTGGCGGGATGCAATGCTGCATCAAGGCTCCTACGTTTCTGGAAATGAATTCAGCAAAATGATTTAAGTGTTTGGTTGAGTTCACATAACTGGGGCGCGGGTTTGTCCGAGTCATTCCTTAGTTAAGGCCAACCACAACAACTTGTGGTTATTTCCTGGGGAAACACAATATCGTGTGGTTTTTTTTGGGAGTGTAACACCCGTTAATGTGGCTTAACAAGCGTTAATTTGATGCCATTTCATAAGCGTTTGAACAACGAAGAAATTTGCAGTAAATCTGTCGCAGGCAAGGAATTTCCGAGGCGTCCGGGAGGTTTGCGAGTCGGTATCAGACGGTTTGAATTTCACTCAGGGTGCGGAATGAAACCGTACGGGCGGTTCCAATGAAATCGGTTATATAGGGCGCGTGCTGCTCACCGGTTCGCAGGGCGGCATACAGGGTGCACCACAGGCCATTTTTGCCCCCATTTGCGCTCAGCGGGCGGGCGGTGACATAGTGGTGGGCCAGATAGTCTGCCAGCACCCAGTTGGGCAACGCGGCCACGCCCCGGCGGCTGGCCACCAGTTGCAGAATAACCAGGGTTAATTCCGCGTTGCGCTGTGCGGCGGGCACGATGCCTGCCGGATCCAGAAAGTGGTGGAAAATGTCCAGTCGAGCGCGGTCTACCGGGTAGGTGATGAGCGTCTCGTCGGCCAGATGGCGTGGCTCGATCCAGGTCTCACGGGTGAGGGGATGGTCGTTGGCAAGCGCCAGCAATGACTGGTAGCGAAACAGCGGCACATAGGCGATGCCGGGTACCTCTTTGGCCTCGGAAATAATCACCAGATCAATGTCGCCTCTTGTCAGGGCGGGCAGCGGGTCGAAGCTGAAACTGGTTGATAGATCTATCTGTACTTCTGGCCAATGGTCGCGGTAGGTGTCGAGGGTGGGCATCAGCCATTCGAAGCAGCTATGGCATTCAATGGCGATATGCAGCCGTCCGGTCTTGCCTTGTGCAAACCGCGCCAGTTCACGCTCCATGGCCTGCACCGAGGGCACAATCTGGTCTGCCAGTGCCAGCAAACGCTGCCCCGCCGGGGTGAAGCGCAGCGGGCGGCTTTTTCGCGTGAACAGGGCGCAGCCGAAATGATCTTCGAGGGTTTTAATCTGATGCGACAGCGCCGATTGCGTGACATGCAAGCGTTCGGCGGCACGCGTCAGATTGCCGCTGTCGCGAATCATGGCGAGGCTGCGGAGATGGTGGATTTCAAGAAACATCATGAATAATTTTCATGTTAATTATTAAATAATTGAAATTGATTCATTATTATCTTACTCATACACTGGGCCACGGTCAATAAATTACAGTGAATAATTGGAGCACACCATGATTACAGCACACACCCTGGGGTTTCCACGCATTGGCGTACAACGTGAATTGAAGCATGCCACCGAAGCCTACTGGGCGGGAACATTGGATCGGGC
>JAHFRW010000002.1:6200-127068 GCA_023266055.1 Gammaproteobacteria bacterium
CAATGGTCAGATCAATGGCAATCAACCCAACGCGGAGACCGGTCTGGATTTTGTGGTCGTGGGTGACTTTTCCTGGTATGACCATGTGTTGGACATGTCTGCCCTGCTGGGGGTGGTGCCAGCGCGATTTGGTGAAGTGAAGGACACTGTTGATCTCGACACCTATTTTCGCATGGCGCGTGGCCGTGCGCCGACGGGAGCCGATGTGCCCGCCTGTGAAATGACGAAATGGTTCGATACCAACTATCACTATATTGTGCCCGAATTCAGTGTCGACCAAGAGTTTCGTCTGGCCTCCAGCAAATTGTTTGATGAGATTGTGGAGGCGCAGGCGTTGGGTTATCAGACCCGGGTGAAGCCCGTGCTGATTGGGCCATTGACATATTTGTGGTTGGGTAAAACCCGGGACGCCCAGCCCGACAAGGGCTTTGACAAGGGTTTCGATAAGCTGGCGCTGTTGGAACGGTTGTTACCGGTCTATGGTGAAATCCTGGCAAAACTCGCGCAGCTGGGTGTGACGTGGGTGCAGATTGATGAGCCGATTCTGGCGCTGAACTTGCCGCAAAGCTGGAAAAATGCCTTTGAGGCCACCTACGTGCGCTTGCAGCAACCCGGCCTGAAGCGTTTGCTGACCACGTATTTTGGCGCGCTGGAAGATAACACGGCGCTGGCCTGCCGATTGCCGGTGGATGGTTTGCACATTGATGTGGTGCGTGCACCGGAACAGCTTGCGGCGGTGCTTGATCAATTGCCGCCGTACAAAATATTGTCGGTGGGTGTGGTGGATGGCCGCAATATCTGGCGTACTGATCTTGAAAAAGTGTTGGTGATATTGGAGCAGGCCAGGGCGCGTCTGGGTGATCGTTTATGGATTGCGTCGTCATGTTCATTGATACACAGTCCAGTGGATCTGGCGGTGGAGGCGGGACTGGATGAAGAAATAAAATCCTGGCTGGCGTTTGCCACGCAAAAGATACACGAAATAGGCGTGCTGAAGCGTGCGTTGGGTGAAGGCCGTGATGTTGTGAGCGCAGCGCTTGAAAGCAATCGTCAGGCGCATCAGGCGCGCCGTACTTCGCGGCGTATCCATCATGCCGCAGTCAAGACGCGTGTAGAGCAGGTGACAGCCGATCTGGAAAATCGTCAGCATCCTTATGCAGTACGCCATGTTGCGCAACAACAGCGATTGAATCTGCCGTTGTTCCCTACAACGACCATTGGTTCATTTCCGCAGACCGCACAGATTCGCGCTGCGCGCCGTGATGTTAAAGCCGGAAAAATATCTGAAAATGACTATATCACCGCCATGCATGAGCACATCAGCCATGCCGTGCGTCAACAGGAAGCGCTGGATCTGGATGTGTTGGTGCATGGTGAAGCCGAGCGCAATGATATGGTGGAATATTTTGGAGAATTGCTGGAAGGTTTTGTGTTTACCCAGAATGGCTGGGTGCAAAGTTATGGTTCACGCTGTGTAAAGCCCCCGGTGATTTTCGGTGATGTCAGTCGTCCTTCTCCCATGACGGTGGGATGGACGGTATACGCTCAATCACTGACAGAGCGCCCCATGAAAGGTATGTTGACCGGGCCGGTGACGATTCTGCAGTGGTCTTTCGTGCGCGATGACCAGTCACGCGCGAACACAGCCTTGCAGATAGCATTGGCCTTGCGTGATGAGGTATGTGATCTGGAGGTGGCCGGAATCAAGATCATTCAGATTGATGAGCCGGCGTTGCGTGAAGGGCTGCCGCTGCGGAAAAAGCATTGGCAGGATTATCTTGGCTGGGCTGTGCATGCCTTTCGTATCAGTGCCAGTGGTGTGCGCGATGATACGCAAATTCATACTCATATGTGTTATTCCGAGTTCAACGACATTATTGCATCCATCGCGGCCCTGGATGCTGACGTGATCACCATCGAGACATCACGTTCGGATATGGAGTTGCTGGATGCCTTTGCTGATTTCTCCTATCCCAACGAAATCGGGCCGGGTGTCTATGATATTCATAGCCCACGTTTGCCGACGGAGGAGGAAATGATCGCCCTGCTGAAAAAAGCGGCTCTGGTAATTGCGCCAGACAAGCTCTGGGTGAACCCGGATTGCGGACTGAAAACCCGTCAGTGGCCTGAGGTGGAAATCGCATTGAAGCGTATGGTGCAGGTTGCAAAAACGATGCGCGTACGTTATGCGCAGGATGTTCGTACTCTGCAAGAAGCAGGTTGAGCCGTTATTTTCGGTCGATGGTGTAAAGGATGTCAGCACCCTGGTAAAAGCCACTTTCGGCTTCTACAGTCCAGTGGCGACTGAGCTGGTAACGCAGGCGCAGGGTGTTGATTCTGTCTACCGTGCCAACACCGTAACTGATATAAAGTTTCGGCGACAGGTATTTTCCCAGCACCACGGTAGCCTGCTGCGTTGTGGTAGGTGTGCCGGCGCTGGAGAGGGCGGTGCTGGTTTCAACGCGAATGTCTTCGATACCAAAGGTGTTGCCAATTTTTTTCATCAGGAACTCGCCGCCGGCCGCGCCGAGGCCAGCGGCGGCCACGGCCATTTGACTGCCTTCGGCCGCGCTTGTCTGACTCATGGGGCGCCCGAATAACAAGTAGGCCAGCGCATCGGTTTCAGGCATTGCAGGTTCGGAATACACGGACAGTTGTGGCGATTGCAGCGTGCCGCGTACGTTGAAGCCCACGCGTACGTTGGTGTTGATCTGGCGTGTGGCGCGCGCATCAATGCCGGGGTTATTGACAGGTCCGCCGGCAAAGACCAGACGCCCCCCTTTCTTGACCTCCAGTTTTTGATTGACGGCACGGTATTTCCCACCGTCTTCGATACGAATTTCACCATAGGCAGCGGTCAATTGTTGAGGGGCATCTATAAGTGCGATATCGCCGGTGAAGCGTCCCGTGAGGCCGATGCCATTGAATCTGACGTTATCACCGAGTTTGACGCCGACAATGCTGTTGATTAGCCAGTGCTGGTTATCGGTGGTTTGCGGGTCAGATGTCTCCTTGTCGGCGTGGATGACCACGGCATCGCTGGACGGGCGCAGGGTCGTGTTAAGGTCGCGTAGTTCAATGTTGGCATAGGGAATGACCAGATTGCCGTTTACGTCTACCGTGTTGCCCACCACTTTTATGGTGAGATTGGGTGAGACCGTGGCCTGCATTTCGGGGGTATGCACCGCTTCGAAGTGCTCACCCTGAACGGTAAGGTCGGCACCCCAGCGCTGCTTGTTATCCGGGCTTAATGTGCCGTTTATCTTTAATACACCCTTGCCGGATCGCGCCTGTGCGGCAAGCGTGAGCTGGTTATCGTTTTTGCCGGTTATCTGTGCGCGTATATCCTCTAGTCGCAAACCCAGACGTGGCACCAGTGCCGTACCTTGTTCCAGCTTTGCATAGCCACCGAATCGAGGCTGCTCGGGAGTGCCTTCCACGTTGAGCGCAATGTTGATCTTGCCCTGGGTATTTTCGATGTCCGGGAAAAAATCAGGCAACAGATCAAGTTCATGAATCTCTGCATTGAGCTGTCCCTTGATGTGTGTGGACTGGGAGGCCGGGTTGGTCAGAAAAGCGGGTAGCGCAGAACGCGGTAACAGAAGCGTACCATCCATCACGCCCTTGTTTGTCAAGGTTAGCGTAGCGCTCGTATTTAATGTGTCTGCATCAAGAGTGGCCTCTATGAGCCCCTTGGTGTAGACCAGCGTTAGATTCTGATCGTTGGCAAGCGGGTGGATAATGGCGCCGGGCGAAGGCAGGATTCTGGCCGTTCCGGTGAGGAGTCCCGCAGGGTTGAGATGCGCGTTGACCGTTGCATCAAGGGTACCCGCGACAATGGCCTGTTTCGGTAGAAAATATTGTAACCAGGTGATGGGTAAGTTAGTGGTGTGTGCGTTGCCTTGCCAGTGAGTATCCGCTGCGCGGGTTGCATTGAAACATATCTGTGCTTCCTGTTGTGTCCAGCACCACGGGCCGAGTTGTGCATGATCGGTAGCCAGGGTCAGAACACCCGGGGTCGTCAGTGGCCAGTATCCCAATGTCTGGGATGTCATGTTGGCCTGTGTGAGCTGACCGGCCCACGATGCTGCCTGCAATGTGCTGGGGGTGGTTTGCGTGTTATCCATGGACGCAACACGTTCGCCCAATGCACCTTCCAGCCGCAGCACCAGGGATTTTCCGGCAGTTTTGAGGGTTGCATCAATGACATGATTTTGTGCCAGGCCACGACCCTGAACCACGATACTGTCAATGGTCTGATCGCACACTGTAATATCACTGGCGGTCAGGTCGAGTTGCGACATCAACAGATTTTGCGTATCCACATCGAACGCAAGATGTAACTCATTGGCACGGTAGTTATCTATGGTGAGTTTTTTACCCTGTAATTCTGCACTGATGCGTGGCTGTTCTCTTGTTCCATCGAGATTGCCGTGGCCCTTGAGTGTGCCGCTGTATTTTAAATGTGTGCCGGGGAAAATTTCAGCAGGATTATTGTCGGCATTCTGAATGACCGCATCCCATCGCATATTCCATGTTTCGTTTAACGTACCACGGATATTGATCAGGGAGGGTCCTGATGCAAGTGTAAAATGTGATACGGCATAGGTGTCCTGATCAATGATCAGTGATGCATTGCCGGTGAGCGGTATATCGCGCAGTTGCCCACGAAGATCGTTTATTTCAAGAAAGATGGCAGAGGCATGTTCCTCGTTATGACGCACATCTGTTATTGTCGCGCGCGGCTCGGTGTGATTGGTCGTAGCGCGCAGGGAGATGTTGCTGATACGTGCCTGAAAATCAAGTTGCCCCGGCCATGCGGACCAGTGTTGTCCAGGGTCAAGATTGTTGCCGGCAAGATTCACAAGCCAGTGTAGTTGTGGGCTGGCAGGTGAGGGAGTGCCCGGACTGTTATCCTGCGCACAGGGTGTGCGGGTGCGGTCTGCCATGGGGTGTGGCGGTGTTTTTCCGCACGGTGGCAATTGCCACCGTAACTCGCCCTGGCCGGTGATGTGGCCCGCCAGAATATCGCCACGCAGCTCATTGAGTGCCAGACCTTCCGGATTACCGTTGCCCGCCGCTCTCCAGCGACCGGATGGAATAGCTGCGCCGGTGATGCTGCCATTGATCGTGAACTGGTAGGCGTCAGGATTGCCGGTAAAGTCGAAACTTCCTTCCTTGCTGACGAGAGCGGCATCTGTGGTGGCGCCGGGTGGCCAGACGAAATCGTGCCAGCGGCCCGCTAATTGCCAGGGCTGGTCCAGCGCAGGAATCAATCCGTTGCCCAGTGTACCTTTGAGAATAACCCGTGCTGGTTGGTCGGGGAGCGACAGGGTGGCTTGTTCGATATACCATTTGTTGTCTGAGAAATTGGCGCGCGCGAGGGTATTCAAGGTGGTTTTCTCGTAAGTAACCTGAATGTTGCCCTCTGCAATGATGCGGCTTTGACTGTCTGGGCCATGCTCCTGCGTGGTGATGCGAAGCTTTCCGCCAATATCAATGGCCGGCCAGTCCTGATGAATGTCATGCAGATTGGTTTTTTTCAGGGCGAGATCGGCCTGCCATTGCATTGTACCCAGCATGTTTTTCACGGTGCCATGCACGGTTGCTTTAAGGGGCGTACTCACGCTTTGGGCAATCTTGAGTTCATTGACAAGATTGCCTGTCAATGTGGTTTGGCCGGTGACGGGAGGATAACCTGTCGGCAGGGCGGACCAGTGAACGACTAAATTCACGGGATAACTGTTTTTCGGCATGAGCGTGCCGCGCACCTGGGCCTGTAGCGCATGCGCGGTTATATTGAGTGTATCAATGTGCAGGCGACCGAACAGTGTCTTACCTGTCAGTGTAATGTGGTCGATCAGGTAGGATTGCTTCAGATCAGGGAGTGTCACATTGACAGTGGAAATGGAGGCCTGATCCAGCGTAATGCCGACGGGTAACTGAATATTGGGCAGGGCGGTCAGGGGTTCCTGGCTGCCAGTGTGGGTGACGTTGACGCCGCTGATAGCCAGCCGGGAAATATGCACGCGTTCATACAGGAGTGCCAGAGGATGAATATCAACATCCAGTTTTTCAATTGAGATCACCGTATTTTTTTCGGCGGTGGTGTAGTGAAGGCCGCGTATCGAGAGCGGTCCGATCAAGCGCCCGTCAAGCTGCTCGACGCGCAATTCCCCCGGAATATTACGTACCAGGGTAGAAAATGCCCAGCGCAATCCGTTTTCAGTGGTAGCGACAAAGCCTGCGGCGCCTAGCGTCAGGCCCATCACGAATATCAGCAGCAAAATCCAGGGGAGTTTGCGTCGGCGCGGCGGCGTGTTTACGTCATCCGGCGGCGTGCCCGTGTTGTTTTTAGTGCTGCTCACAGATCAGGCCCAATCACCAGATGGAAGCGCCAGGGGTTGCCAGGGTCACTTAAGGCCCACGCCACATCCAGACGGATCAGCCCCACGGGTGATTTCCAGCGCATGCCAACGCCGGCACCCTGTTTTAATTTTTGTGTCCAGTCGTTTACCGCATTGCCCATGTCGAAGAAGACACCGCTGCTCCATTTTTCAGTCCAGGAATGTTCATACTCGGCGCTGCCTACCAGAAGTTGTTTGCCGCCCACGATGACGCTGCTTGATTTATTGATGGGTCCCAGACTATTGTAGTCATAGCCGCGCACACTTTGATCGCCACCGGTAAAAAAGCGCAATGATGCAGGCAGGGCGTTAAGATCCTTGATACGGGTCAAGCCGGCATCACCTCGCAAGGTAATACGGCCATTTTCCTGTACGCTACGAATCCACTTCGCCTGCAAACGCAGTTGCATGACCTGTACCGGTGACCCCAGAGTAGGGTGAGTGCCTTTGAGATCCACCAGTAAACGTTGGCCGTTGCGGGTATAGATACGATTATCGGCCTTGACACGCGACCAGCTTATGCCCGGTAACAACAAACTACTGTTACCTCGATTGGTGCCTCCTAAATCGAAGGATTCAGCCTGATAGTTAATGTAGATGGTTTCAAGCCAGCCACTGCCGCGATGCATGGTATGACTTGCGCCTAACAGGAAAGTTTCACTTTCATGCTGGCGAGTCCGCAGATTTTCATAGAGCCACGCGGATGTAAATTCGATGCGATCAGTGCGCGGGTCGCGTGTAGGAATGCGATATTTTGCGGTAAGGTTCGTTTTAACTTCAGAAATTTTTGCTTCTGCCTTAAGGCGATGACCGGAACGATTGACCCGCCGGTTTTCCCAGCCCAGACTGCCCCGCACGCCCGTGTCTGTGCCGTATCCCAGACCGGCAGTATAGCGATGTTTGCTGCGGGGTTCCAGCTCTATATCAATCGGGATTTCAAAGTATTCAATCTGGTCAGGGCGCGGCTTCATCTCTACCGTGTCGAAATAATCGCTGTCGGAAAGCGCATTCTGTAAATCAAACAAACGGTGGGTTGAATAGGGCGTGCCTTCCTCGAAAGAAACAAAGCGTGCCAGAAAGTCGGGATCAAAAGGTGGTTTTTCAGAATCGCCGGACTGCATGAAATTTACTTTTCCAAAGCGGTAGCGTCGTCCCGTATCAAAGTGCAGTACGATATCGGCAGCGTGTTCAGCAGGCCGCACACGTATTTCGTGCGCCAGCAGTTGTGCGTCGCGATAGCCGTTTTCAGTGGCCAGTACCAGCAGGGAGTGCTTGCCATCTGCATAGCGTTCATGCTCCAGAATATCACCCTGCTGTAACGGAAAGTGGATGACCAGGTTTTGAAACTGCTCATCGTGCGTACCTTCGCCGAGCAGTTTCAAGTCAATAGTGGTGACGCGCACAGGCAAGCCTGGCTCAACATGATAGGTGGCGAGCCAGTGATTGGTGGTTTGCTGTGTTAATTCAGTGGAGATAACCGGTTCGTAATAACCAAAGGGTTCTAGTGCCTGTCTGATTTCACCAACGGCATTACGGTGCAGGCGACGAATGCGCGCCTCAAACAAATTGGGGTCGGTTTTTTGCTGCTCGATGCTGAGCAGCTTGTGTACATTGTCCAGTACCGTGCCGGTGACGCCATCGACTTTAACTTCCAGCGTTTCTGCTGCTGCCCATGCAGGGGACAGGTGGCCGATGAGCATAATTATCAAAATGGCGCGAAAGGGTTTGTACATTTAGCTGTTTTATCAATTGTGTAACTATAAATTTCTCAGGTAATTATTATACCTCACAATAGCTTGACTGTGGGTGCGCCAGCGCATACAGGCGCGAACAATCTGTGCCGGCACCCTTCAATGAGACTGTGAACAGTTTCTCAGATGCCGACACCTCTAGTCGGCGTAGTGGCAAATAAGGTATGATTGAACACTTTACAATTCGATTATCATTAAATTATGGCACCGACCATGGACACAGACCACGACGTTGCCGAGCAACTTCATACCCTGCACGATTTTGTGCGGTGGGGTGCCAGCCTGTTTACCGAGGCCAAGCTGTTTTTTGGTCATGGCACCGACAATGCCGTCGACGAAGCCTTGTATCTGGTGCTGCATGCGCTGCATTTGAAGCATGGCTTGCCTGCGGAGTTGATGCAGGCTCGGTTGACCATGAGTGAGCGCCGCGCCGTCATTGCATTATTGCGGCGGCGTGTGAACGAGCGTCTGCCCGCCCCGTATCTGACCCATGAAGCATGGTTTGCCGGTCTGAGCTTTTATGTTGATGAGCGCGTGCTGGTACCCCGTTCCCCCATTGCCGAATTGATAGAAAGTGGCTATGCACCCTGGCTCAGGCACGAGCAGGTCGAGCATATACTTGATTTATGTACCGGCAGTGGCTGTATTGCCATTGCCTGTGCCCAGGCGTTCCCCGATGCGCTGGTCGATGCCAGTGACATTTCACCGGATGCGCTGGCGGTGGCCAATATTAATATTCGCAAACACGGGCTGGAAACGCGTGTGCAGGCGATCGAGTCTGATTTGTTCGCGGGTCTCCAGGGGCGTCAATACGATCTTATTGTCAGCAATCCCCCCTATGCCGCCTTGCAGGAAATGGCGGTGTTGCCGCAGGAATATCACCATGAGCCCTCACTGGCGCTGGTGTCGGGTGATGACGGACTGGACGCGGCGGTGCGTATTCTGCGTGATGCCCTGTCGTATCTGGTACCAGGGGGCTTGCTGGTGGTTGAAGTGGGCAACAGCGAAGAGGCGTTGGCCAAGCGCTTTCCCGACGTGCCCTTTGTGTGGCCGGAATTTGAACGGGGTGATGGCGGGGTGTTTATGCTGACGCAGGACTCCCTGCAGGAATATCACCCGGAATTTATTGCAGCATGTGGATAGAGCATCAGTATAAGGAGTATTCATGAAAGCAGTGTTTCACCGGCCGCTCGCGGTATTTCGCGCTGTCTTTGTACGTCGCATGCTGGTGACCATGAGTGGTAGCGTGATGATCTTCGGAATGGCGGCAGTGGTGGCCGCGCCGTTTCAGGCATTGCAGCCCTTGCCCGGCCAGCCACCCATCCCCAGGGACAATCCCATGAGTCGCGCCAAGGTGGCGCTGGGTCAGCAGTTATTTTTTGATCCGCGATTATCCGTGACGGGTACCCATTCATGTAATACCTGCCATAACGTCATGGCGGGTGGTGAAGATGGACGTGCCGTATCAATAGGGGTGAATGGCAAGGTTGGCACACGCGGCGCCCCTACCGTGTGGAACGCCGCATTTAGTACCGTGCTGTACCGCGATGGCAGGGCCGTCAGTCTCGAAGACCAGGTGAAAACCCACCTGCTCGGCGCCACGGAAATGGGTATGCCCAGTGAACAGGCTGTCGTGACGCGTATTGCGGCCATTCCCGGTTATGTCAGCCAATTTGCCAGGGTTTTTGGCGGTGAGTCGGCCCGCGAGAGTCGTGCGAATGCGGTAAGCTACACCAACATTGCCAAAGCCATTGCCGCGTATGAGCGCACCTTGATTACGCCTGACAGCCCCTATGATCGCTATCTGCGCGGTGATAAAAAAGCGATTTCTGCGCAGGCCAAGCGTGGGCTTAAGGAATTTGAGGAAGTGCAGTGTTTATCCTGCCATTTCTGGGTCAATCTGGCAGGCCCGGTGCCGGGGCTGGCGTTTCAGATGGGCGAGGGTTTTTACGAGTTGTTTCCCAACTACACAGGCTCGTCTTACGACCAGCAATACCAGTTGGCCGATGACCTGGGACGGTATAATGTTACCGGCATTGAAAGCGACCGGCGCATGTGGCGCGTAATGAGCTTGCGTAACGTCGCAGTGACCGCGCCGTATTTTCACAACGGTACGGTTAAAACGCTTGATGAAGCAGTGCGGGTCATGGGTAAAACCCAGTTGAACAAGGCATTAACCGATCAGCAGGTGCAGGACATTACCGCTTTTCTGAATACCCTGACCGGCAAATTTCCCGAGCAGAAAATGCCACGCTTGCCGGCGACACCCAATGGCAGCGTCGTTGACCCTGCCGCGCCGTAGGTTGATGTTGAGCCCACAATTATAATCAGACACTTTAAATAAACGGACTCCAAGCCATGACACTTATTGACAAACAAGCCGCTGAAGCCGTCTATGCCAAGGCGGATTTGCTGCATTCCCGGCAAGCGGTAGATGCCGCGCTGGATCGCATGGCCGACGCGATTAGCGCGCAACTGAGCGACGCCAACCCGTTGGTGTTATGTGTCATGATTGGCGGGCTTATTCCGGCTGGAGCACTGCTGACGCGCCTGGATTTCCCCATGCAAATTGACTACATTCACGCCACCCGCTATCGCGGAGGCACACAAGGTGGCACGTTGCGCTGGGTCGCCAAGCCAGCCTGTTCCATGAAAGACCGTATAGTCTTGCTGATTGACGATATTCTTGACGAAGGTATTACCCTGGGCGCCATCGTGGATGAATGCAATGCTGACGGCGCGCGGGCTGTTTATACCGCCGTGCTGGTCGAAAAATTGCATGACAGAAAGAACGGACTCAAGGCCACTTTTAAAGGTCTGGATGTAGAAGACCGCTATGTATTTGGATACGGTATGGACTATAAGGGTTATTTGCGCAATGCGCCTGGCATCTATGCGGTTGCAGATGACAATTGAGCCAATGAAGATCGCGGGCCCGTTTGAATTATTGAACGGCCATTATTTAAATTACATTAGAAAACACATAAGATCATGACAAAACTTGCCATTATCGGCGGCACCGGCCTTACCTCACTCAAGTCACTGGAAATCATTCGGCGTGAAGTGGTACACACGCCCTATGGCGAAGCCTCTGGCCCTCTCACGTACGGCATTCTGTTTGGCAAGGAGGTCGTATTTCTTGCGCGTCACGGCTATGGGCATACCATACCGCCACACAAAATCAATTACCGCGCCAATATCTGGGCGCTACAACATACGGGTGTCAGCAACATCATCGCGATTGCTGCGGTCGGCGGCATACGCAATGACATGGTGCCGGGTCGATTGATTGTGCCCGATCAAATCATTGACTACACCTGGTCACGCAAAAACACCTTCTTTGAAGATGGATTAACGCAGGTAGTACACATTGATTTCACCTTTCCCTATGATGAACCCTTGCGCCAACTCCTGCTCAAAGGGTGCAGCACCGCGCAACTGGACGTATGCGATGGTGGCACCTACGGCGCTACCCAGGGTCCACGTCTGGAGACCGCTGCGGAAATTGACCGCATGGAGCGCGATGGGTGTGCCATGGTGGGCATGACCGGTATGCCGGAAGCGGCCCTGGCGCGTGAGCTGGGCATGGGCTACGCTACCTGTGCGGTCTCTGTTAACTGGGCGGCGGGACGGGGCGGTGGCAGCATCATCAAAATGGAAGAAATAGAAGCCACCGTAAAAACCGGCATGGAAAAGGTGCGCGAGTTACTTGGGTACGTCGTACCGCTGGTTTAGTCTTGATCAGGGAGGTTCTGTTTAAATGAGGGCTTCCTGAAGATAATTGTAATACCTGCCAAGGCGAATGAGTGCCCTGTGGGGTGGTTTCTGGCGAGTATATCGGGTAACCAACCATTGGTTCGCAGGCCTGTTTGAGTTGCCATCTTCTTCATCTTCCCGCAAATGCTGTGATAATCGTAAAAATCCAGACGCCTGTTCCCGTGCCAGAGGCTGCATGCGGAGCCGTGCGGCAGGATTATTGCCTGAACGCATCAAAAAAATTGACGGGCTAAGCTATAATAAGTATCATTACCGGCTTGGCACTGCTCTTGAAATGAGTTGCAAAACGATTTTGAGCAGTGTGGAGTGGTTTAGTGCACGTTCGGGGTATAGCGCAGCCTGGTAGCGCGCCTGCTTTGGGAGCAGGATGTCGAGAGTTCGAATCCCTCTACCCCGACCATTTTTTATTTCAATTCGGTAGCGTTGTGGTGTTTTGGACCGCACCCTGAAAGCACTAATCTGACGCCGTGATGGCAAATAAGATATTGAAATTAATGAATTCATGATTGGGTGCTGGCGGCCTTCGCAGGGCCACAGATATCACGGAATATCACCCGGGCCCGAAATCTTATACATCAGCAGCAGGTTTCAGTGGCTTTTAGGGTTATACTGCCCGCTTTGGCTTTTAGCGCCCGTAGCTCATCCGGATAGAGCATCGGCCTTCTAAGCCGAGGGTAGCAGGTTCGAGTCCTGCCGGGCGCGCCAGTATTGATAGTGCTTAATGCGTGTTCGGCGCAGGTAGCAGGTTTATGGTGGCCGTAGCTCAGTTGGTAGAGTCCCGGATTGTGATTCCGGTTGTCGTGGGTTCGAGCCCCATCGGTCACCCCATTTTCTGCCGCAAGGGCAAAAAGATTTTTATAAAATAATACATCAGGCCGTGGATGGCAGATGTGAAAGATTTCTTAGGGCCGTTAGCTCAGTTGGTAGAGCTGCTGACTCTTAATCAGTAGGTCGCAGGTTCGAGTCCCGCACGGCCCACCATTCTTGTTTTCTCGACGTTCGTCGCGTGCAGTCCCCTGATGATCAAGGGCGGTTGCATGGCTGTTAAAGTCACCATGGTATCGAGCAAGGCGAGGTTGGCAAGACTGCGCTGATCAATCGTATTGCTATATCGTAGCCCATAGTGATTCAAACTCTTTTTGCTTGTCTTCCGTGCTTGTTGCCAATGTTTCGTGGGCGTCAGGTACCAGTGAGAATTGGAACTGGGTAAAGATGCCGGTGTCATCAATTAATTCATTGAGCATGATGTGCTGAATACCGTTATGCATTTGCACAAGAATTTTATCACCTGAGGCAAATGATTGTGCGGGCACGATTAATGTGGCCGCCTGATTGATGACTTTCAGTTCCGGTAAAAGCAGAGCGGCCAGAAACTCGTTTATTTCTGTATCAGCACGGCGTACCTGCACAGTTTCAGCCATGGGGGTGATCATTTGAATACCAAACTCAAGTGCTGATGAGACGGTGTTTTTCATCCAGCGAATGACTGCGATTCCCCATTCAGGGGTATCCTCTTCACGAGTACCATGTACGGCAATGAGTTCACCAATACGTAATGCGGTAGTGAGGCTGCCGGACCATGATAAGCAGGCGCCTCCGGCGCTTTCATTGACGACTTTACAGCCGTGAGTTGCATAGATTGATGTGCCCTGCTGTGATTTTCCGATATCGTGATCGTTGGTTAATCCCTGTTGTGTTCTGGCATAGGCAGTTTGGTGAGCGATGCTCCACACATCCTGCACCGGTGTCTGCGTTGCGCCCCCTAATTCATGAGCGGTGAAAGACGCGTGTGTTGTTGGTTGAGTTCTGATACTTTTGGGGTCAACGTCATTGGCAATGAGATGATGTGCCGTATTCAGTCCCAGGCCAATAATTAGTGTTGAATTTTTGTGGATGCGTGAAAGATTGCGTTTGGATGCCATGGACCATGCAGATGTCAGCCGTCGCAACAAGCCAGACGGTATGGATGATTCCGCAGATAACGGTGTTTGTGTGGTAGAGCGGTTATGAGAGACGCTTGTCAGATACGCTACTAATGTCGTAGTGTCCAGTGTCAGACAGCCGATGAGTGGGCGATTTTTGTCACGCCGTCCCCGCGTAGTTAGAAACGCTGTGGGCTCGTCTTTATTTTGATTGATGATGTAGACTGCCGACAGGTTATCGGTATTTAGTACGGGGTTCAGGGTGCAATGTGCGGCCCATTGGTCAAGCGCTGAAAATGTGATGTTGATTTCATCCTGCGATAAGTGGTAAGGCCCCGCGATGCTGAGTAGCAGGGCTTTTTTATAGAGATTGTCAATATTATGATGGGGGGACATTTTATGATTGTTATCATGAACCGGGCTTTCATCCAGCATTTTCAGTTGGGCGTAATGGTATAGTTGATGAATATCATGCCAGGTGGTTGCAGGGCACGGCGTGTAGGTCTGGTATGAAGTGAGCAGTAGCTCTGTCAGGTAATGCATGGCGCGATGCAAGGGTATCAGGGATTTTCCAGCCGTAAATACGGGTGTTTGATTGGTAATAAGGCTGCTTAATACAATTTTGTAACCGTTGGCCATTTCCGCATAGAGTTCGCGTGTCAGCATGGCGGCCTTATAGTTTTTGTCGGCCAGAGGGAAGGCCTGACCAATGTAGTATTTTTTGAGTGTTTCCGTAATATGGTGGGTAGGTTCTCTGAACAATTCCAGGATTTGACTGCGATGCTGCATGGCAATCAGGCTTCTGTTCATGGTGACCAGCGCATGATAGATCATCCGTGCGGCTCGGCCGACGTCGGCAAGAGGCAGTTGCTCAACCCAGGATTTAACCTTGGTAGGATGAGGGTCGAAGCCCAGGTCATGGGACTCCCGCAGCGATGGGATCTGTAAATGGGTAGAGCTGTAAGCGCTGTGTTGGCCCATGATGCGTCAGTCCTGAGTATTCCCCTGAAGTATGTGGGGTGTATCATGAATAACGGCAGGCATGGCGAATACTTAAGCAGTAAATTGTACTTTTCAGGTGAAGTACGTGAGGAAATATGTGAAGTCGTTCCTTGATTCGCGGCTAAGCTATTGACGCGCTTTACACCTGTTTTTTATAGCATGGCCCATAATCTTTCAAAATTCTTGTCGTGAGCCTGGTTGATGGACACCAGGATCTCATCGGCTGTTTGTACCGGCATAAAGCGAAATTGTGTAAAACCCGGGGTGTTTTCCAATGTTTCAGTGAGTAAGGCGTGACGTGTGCCGCAGCTCATGGTGATGGTGATTTCAGCACCGATCGGAAACGCATTGGCGGGTGTAATCAATGAGATGGACTGGTTATCATTTTTTACTTCAGGTAACAACAAGGCCGGAATGGCAGGGTCACCATTTCTTTCGGCGATCAGGGTGCGCACCAATACAGTTTCAGCAGTGGGCGCCAGCATTTGAATGCCAAATTCCAGTTCTGAAGGTTTGGTATTTCTTATCCAGCGAATAACCGCCATTTCCCATTCATTTGAGCCACTGTCGCTGGTAATTTTAATGCTGACAATTTCACCGGTACGGAATATTTTTTGCTGATTATCACCCTCCCATGTCAAGCCTGCACCTCCTGTGCTTTCGTTAATCACGGTGCAGGTGTAAGTTGTCGGTGTTGTTCTTGTGCCGGGCAATGTTAATGTCATGTTTTTATCGCCAGACTGTTTTTTGAAGTAGTCTCCGCGTGCATTACTGCGTGTTGCTGTAGTTTTTTCCGCGCCATTGTAAGTGGGGTTGGTCATCAGTACCAGAGGTTGTCCGGCGTTTTTCCCGGGGTGCCTGACGAGTATATCTGCTGTTTTTTCGGCAAAATGACAGGCGGCTTCAAGCCCGACGGTGAGCGTGAATGTGCCAGCTTTTCTCAGGCGCGGGAAGCTGCGCCGGGATACAATGCCCCATGCGGAAATCAGCCAGCGTGATAACCCGGGCGAGAGCGTGGATGTGTTCGTTGTGCCGGGTGTGAGTTGCTCTAGTTTGCCGCTGGTGAGCAGATGCAGGTAATCCACCAGGTCGGTCGTGTCGAGGGCGCGACACGATTCCATCTGGCAGTTTTTGTTATAGGCTAATGCTGTTGGCGGCTCATCCCGGGTTAGATTGATAATAAAGGCACCCGAGACACTGCCAGAGTCAGTTGCCATGGTGAGTCCGCTATACAGCGTCCAGTCACCACTGAGTGCCGCATAAATTTCTGTAATGCCTTCCTGGGAGAGTTGATAGGGGTTGGTCAGCGCCAATAACAGGCACTGCTTGTAAATATTGCTGATGCTGCGATAGCTGTTGACAGGATTTTCGTTGTCTTGTACCGGACTGTCGTGCAGTTTCTTTTGCTCTGCGTAACGATAGATTTGATGGATGTCATGCCACACCGTTGCCGGACAGGTGGCGTACATCTGATAGGAGGTCAGTACCACGCGGTTCAGGTAACTGATGGCGCGATGCAGATGAATCAGCATCATGCTGGCAGTCGCATTGTTGATCAGCAGATTGTCGATGATGATCTTGTAGCCATTTGCCATTTCCATATGCAGTTCACGGCTTAAATGTGCTGTCTTGAGATTGATTTCAGTTAATGGTAAGGGCACGTTTAAATAATGTTTTTTGAGCTCGGTTGTAACGTGTTGTACGGGGGGTCTGAAAAACTCCAGAATTTGAAAACGGTGCTGGGTGGGCACCGTGGAGCGGTTCAGTGTTGTCAGTTCGTTGTATACCAGGCGTGTTGTTTCGCCGGTATTGGCTACAGGTAAGCCATCCAGCCAGTCCTTTACCTTGAGGGGATGTGTCTGGCAGGTGTTGTCGAGGCGTTCGTGTTTTTGCGGAAAATGTAATTTGATAACGCTGCTATTTTCCATGTCACGCTTCTCCAGCATTCAGGTTGTTTTTGCTACGACGCCAGGCACCGTCTTCAGGAGGAAGTGGTTTCTTGGTGTGCTATGGCGAGGCTTGTTCTATTTATCGGCGATCGCTGTCAATTACTTAGCGTTTGCTCAGGATTTTGCATAGGGTATGAACGGGTACATGGGCCGCGCGGACCTGCGTCCGGGTTTTTGGGCTGGAGTTAAAAGCTTATATTTATTAATGGTCTGGATTGGGTTTGTGGGGGTGTTAGAACGCCGGTAGTTTGCTGGGCGCGCCACTGCGCTCCTGAACCAGACGCGGGACCAGATAACCAGGCAGGCGATTGCGCAGCGCCTGCATAAGCTGCCGGGCATGGCCTGGTTCCACGTCGAAATGGCTGGCGCCTTGTACCTTGTCGAGCAGATGCAGGTAGTAAGGCGTAACGCCAGTCTCAAACAGGCGCTCGCTCAGGGCGGTGAGAGCGTCCGGGGTGTCATTGACGCCCCGTAATAGCACGGACTGATTTAATAGCACCACACCGGCGGTGGCGAGACTTGACAGGGCGCTGGCGACGGCGGTGTCGAGTTCATTGGCGTGGTTGGCATGGATGACCATGACAGGTTTGAGGCGGGAACGGCGCAACCAGTGCAGCAATGCCTCATCCACCCTCTCCGGCAAGACAATGGGCAGGCGGGTGTGGATGCGCAGCCGTTTCAGATGGGGTATATCAGACAGGCGTTGTGCCAGCGGTGCCAGCCGTTGGTCAGGGAGTGTCAGTGGGTCACCGCCGCTCAAAATGACTTCAATTATTGTAGTATCGGATGCGATATAATCCACGGCGGCATCCCAGCCTTGGCTGGCGGGGTTGGCATCCCCGTACGGGAAGTGTCGCCGAAAGCAATAACGGCAATGAATTGCGCAGGCGCCCGTGGTCACCAGTAGTACCCGCCCGTGGTATTTGTGTAATACTCCCGGCACGGGCATGGCGGCAAGGTCACCTACCGGATCAACAACATAGCCTGGCAGCAGGGTTTCCTCATCGTGCAGGGGGAAGACCTGGCGTAGCAGGGGATCGTGCGGGTCACCCTTGCGCATGCGTGCCACATAGCCGCGTGGCACCCGCAATGCGAACTGGCGACGGGCCAGTGGCCCGAGTGGCAGGGCGTGGGGAGGGAGATCCAGCATTTCCAGTAGCTCATCCGGATTATGAATGGCTTGAGCCAGTAGTTTTTGCCATGCAGTGGCCTGCCCAGAAACTGGAATTCGCGGTAACATAGTGACAGTTTAACCTAAAAGCGGTGATGAAGGCGTCGCTGGCAGGGTGAAGATGTTAAATTCTGGCAAAAAACTGGTACAGAGTTCTGCCCGGATTGAGCATATTATTCATTTGCGGCGGGTTTCAGTTGCCAGTAATATCTGCAACGGACCAATAACTTTTTTAATGATGAGGATGGCATGGGTACAGTCAGCACTAACGAATTCAAATCAGGTCTCAAAGTCATGCTTGACGGCGACCCCTGCTCAATTCTTGAAAATGAGTTTGTAAAACCCGGTAAGGGACAGGCGTTCAATCGGGTCAGGATTCGTAACCTGAAAAATGGCCGTGTTATTGAGCGTACCTTTAAATCGGGTGATACTCTGGAAGCGGCTGATGTTGTCGATGTGGAAATGCAATACCTCTACAACGACGGCCAGCACTGGTATTTTATGAACCCTGAAAGTTTTGAGCAGGTGGGTGCGGATGCTCCGGCAGTGGAAGACGCCATTAAATGGCTCAAGGCCGAAGATGTTTGCACGGTAACGTTGTGGAACGGCGTACCGTTGGCCATTACGCCGCCCAACACGGTGTTGCTCAAAGTCACGGAAACCGATCCCGGTTTGCGTGGTGATACCTCGGGTGGTGGCGGCAAGCCTGCCACTCTTGAAACCGGTGCAGTGGTGCGTGTGCCCTTGTTTGTTGAAATCGGTGATTTGCTCAAGGTCAATACCCGTACTGGCGAGTATTTGTCGCGCAGTAAAGGTTGATGCTGGAGGCCGTGCGGCGCGGGCTCATGCGTGATCACCGCCGTGTCTGAGTATTCTGCCTCGTGTACGCAACGCGAATGGCGACCCAGTGCAACGTTTGATAATTTGCGCCTGCGCGCCCGTCTGCTGGCCGCAGCACGGGGTTTTTTTGCCGAGCGTAATGTACTGGAAGTAGACACGCCACTGCTGTATCCCGCCACTGCAACGGACCCTCACCTGCACAGTTTCACCACCTGCTACACCGGGCCGGGCGTGTCTGATGCTGATGGGCGTATGCTCTATCTGCAAACGTCGCCGGAGTTTGCCATGAAGCGTTTGCTCGCTGCGGGCAGTGGACCGATCTATCAGTTAGGCAAGGCATTCCGTAATGGCGAGGCTGGCCAGCGCCATAATCCCGAATTTACGTTACTGGAGTGGTACCGCCCCGGTTTTACGCTGGTTGAGTTCATGTCAGAGGTGGATGCTTTGGTACGTGAGGTCACAGGAGCATCGCTGGCATTGGGCAGGACTCAATACCTGAGTTATGCCGAAGCGTTTATTCGGTATGCGGGTATTGATCCTCATGCTGCGAGTAATGCATCATTGTGTCAATGTGCGGTACACCATGGCATTATTCCTCCACCCGGACTTGCAGAACATGAGCGTGATGGCTGGCTGGATTTGTTGCTCACGCATCTCGTAGAGCCACAGCTTGGTTGGGAGAGGGTGTCTGACGATTTATCTGGATCAACAACACTCAGGCGGGGGTGTCCGTTGTTTTTATTCGATTACCCTGCTTCCCAGGCGGCGTTGGCCCGTATACGCTCCGGTCATCCGAGGGTGGCGGAACGCTTTGAACTTTATATTCAGGGTATGGAGCTGGCGAATGGTTATGATGAGTTAGGTGATGTCGCTGAACAGCGTCACCGGTTTGAGGTGGATTGTGCAAAACGTCATGCCTTGGGCTTAGCGTCTCCCCCTCTTGATGAACGATTACTGGCGGCGTTGGAAGCTGGTTTGCCGGCATGCTGCGGTGTTGCCTTGGGGGTGGATCGACTCATGATGTTGTCGGTAGGTACGTCTTTGATTGACGACATTATCAGTTTTCCTTTGGCAACGCTTTGAAATTGTACGATTACAGGAAGGCGCGCGACTGAAAAATGTCGGAAAACTTTACAAATATGCGGGGTTGATTGTCCCAAAAAGCCAGCTCTTTTTTATCTTGCGATATAAAAATCCAAAATAAATATAAGGTTAAGGTGCGCTGTTGTTGTGATCAATAAAGTTGGTGTAGATATTGCTTTAATAATTCAAATGGCAGTGTTGAACGCTGTTCGAGAAAATACAGCCACAACTAAAAATGCATCACTACGGTGATGCGCAGCGTTGAGCATGATTTACCTGGGGGGGTACGAGTGTGGAGGCAATGATGAACGAACGTCGATGGACTGTGCGCACGCCCGTTAATCTTGATGTTGAGGTGCTGAATCAGGATGGAGAATTGGCTATCTGCAAGGCGCTTGATATCGGGCTGGGGGGTGTGTTCCTGAAGATAAATCGGGGTGAGATTTTCCCGGACTCAAGCGTCGAATTAATTTTCCTGCTGGGTACGAGCACACATCGCATCAAGCATAAAATCAAGGCCAGGGTTGTGCGTATGTCAGAACAGGGAATGGGTTTGATGTTCAGGGATTTTGATGCGACTGCCTTTCGTTCCCTGCAAGAGGTATTACGTTACAAGGATGTCCGTAAAATTCTAAAGGCACGGTAATTTCTGGTAGCGTGTGTATTGATCTATTGATAAACAGCATGGAATAGCTTGGTAAGGTTCCAGACAGGGTTCAGGCCACCTTGGTTATAGATACTGGATTGCTGCGTCAAGGTTAATACTGATAACAGCGTCAGGTGCCGTAATTTTGACAAGGGCGGGCCTTCGTTTTAAAGCATTGGTGATGAATGAATCAGAGTTTTTCCCTCATGTATTCATCAAGGCGTTCGCGAAAATGTGTAACATGAGAGTATTCATACGCACCAACAACGCTCCCGATATTGGTGGAAATGTTCCGGGTGACAATAATCATCGGCACGTAAATTTCCCGCCAGCGATCATTTGAGAGTTCACGTATGGCCGACATTTGTGTGGCTATCAATATTTTATACATATAGCCACAGGCAAAAAGACTGAGAATCCAGATCCAGGGAGAATAGAGTCCCATCAATAGTGTGCTGATCCAGATGGCGTGGTTGCGCAGCCAGAATCGGGTTCCTTGCATATTGACCTGATTTATTCGACCCTGTCCCCGGCCATATAGAAAAAACATTTTTGCGAGTTTTTTAAGGTTCGGACGAGGGCGCCAGGAAAGAATGGAATGACGGGCAAGTGCCACAGGATAATTGAGTTGGAGCACACGACAGGCGAACAATGTATCTTCGGCAGTATATAACCATTCCGGATAACCGCCTGCCTCTTCCCACACGGATTTTCTGAACGCGGACGACCTTCCATAAAACATTCGAGTCTTGTCGTCTTCCGAATGCTGGGGCAGTGACAGCAGGCCGGCAAAATATTCAAAGCGGGTGTGCGAATCTATCTTGAAAGTACCCGCAACCGCACCGTAAACATCATTCTTAATCAGCGGGGTGACAAGTTCCTTTAGCCAGTTTTTATCGGGCAAACAGCCGCCATCTGTCACGGCAATAATATTTCCTGTTGCATGCGAAATGGCAATGTTTCTGCCGCGAGCGATGTTGACACCTGATACGGTAAAAAATTTCAGAATTTCATGATGATCGGCATACTCCTGTAATACATCGGGTGTTGAATCTGTAGAACCACCATCGACAATCACAATTTCATCCGCGGCATGACTTTGCGATAACAAGGCATCAAGAAGCGGAATCAGTCCTTTCCCTTCATTGAGAATGGTCAGAATGATACTTACCTTGTGCCCAGGCGCTGTTATGTTATGCCGAAGAAAAGGCGTGCTGTCATTGTGCTCTGTCATGTAGGGTAGCCCTGTTGATACTCTGTCAGAAATTCATCATAGATTTTTTGTACGTGACGCGCATGTTCCTCTACCGCAAAGGTTGCTAATGCCTTTTCCCGAGCGGCAGTCCCCAGAGTCTCACGAAGCTCGACGCTATCATAAAAACGTTTGATCTTCACAGCCAGATCGGTGGCATCATTAGGTAAAAATAGTAGTCCCGTGTGTTCATGATCCACCATTTCGACGGCACCACCATGTTGTGGCGCAACGAGAGGGCGTGCCATGGTCAGGCATTCAATAATCATGGTGCCTAATGGTTCTGGTGAAGTGGAGGCGGATACAACTATATCTAGCCCATTATAGACGGTAGGCATATCAACCACATGTCCTGTAAAAATAACCTTGCCATTGAAATCGCTTTCGTTTGCCAGTGTTCTTAACTCCTGCTCAAACGAGTAGCACTCATCAGGCGTCCCGCCCACTATAAGGATAGCGATGTTGGGGATATCACGCATTAATTGACGCGTTGCTTCCAGAAAAAGACGCTGACCTTTCCAGGGGATCAACAGTCCTACCAGACCAACGACAAAAGCATCTTCCGGGATATTATATTTTTTACGGAATACTGTGCCATCGGCATGTAAATCCAATTTCTGCAACTCAATGCCATCATATATCACCGTCCGCTTTGATGGCGGTACATTAACCTGACCAATGCTGCTTGATATCCACTCCGAGACAGCGATAAAGTGATGGGGGATGCCATATAGCCACCGCATCAACCAGGATCCCTTTTGCTCTCCCCGCACGTGGCAGATAATGGGGATGCCTAATATTTTACCGACCAAAAGCGCAGCCCGGTTACATAACGGTTCATTGTTGACATGAATCAGGTGGGGTTTGAAACGCCAGGTTGACCATAATAGATGCATGAAAAAAGGAATAAAATTAGCGACATCATCCAGGCGTGCCAACAACTGCCTTAGTAAAAAACGCATGCCAATGATGGTATCGGGCCAATGCAGTGTCGCAAGTTTTCTTTGCATGTTGATGACATCTATATGACGATCAGAAATATGCAGCCAGGCGGCTTCGTTAGAAATTTCCTGGTATTGTGTCCCCGTTCTTCCTGTCACTACCATGGGCTCAAAGCGTTCTCTATCAAGATGCCGAACCAGATATCGCAGGCAAATGATCGCGCCACCATAGCCGATGCCATTTTCGACGTATAACACACGCTTTTTATTATTGTTGGTTTTACTCATGTTTTATGGTTCATCATGCGTTGTTTGGTGTTGCGTAATAGGTTTACAATGCTGTTGGGGAGTAATGAAAATAACCCATAGGTTAATCCGCGACGCGATAGCCCGTTGCGCAGGCTTTCCAGAAAAGACTGACGTGCCAGCATCATATTTCCGTTGGTGAAGTGCCAATAGCCCAGATCGGCCCAGGTGCTGGCAATGATACGGTTAATATCAACACGCTGACTGCGCAGCTCAGCTTGGCATTCTGTCTTGATCGAGATCATGACTTTAACAAGATCATGCAGCATGGGTTCAGTGGATTTTGTAGTGTTGGTTGCATGCTGTCGGCGCAGCAGATGTATCTCGGGCAAACAGATCAATGGATATCGGCTGGCAATTCTGGCCCATAATTCCAGATCTTCGCCGTAGCGAATATTCAGATTAAATCCTCCCATCTCTGACAAAACCTCTGTTTTCACAAGTACGGTGCCGGTGGGGATGAAATTTTTGTGTACCAAGGCGGCCAGTGCCTGTGGTACGGGTGTGCCTGCCAGATTTCTGAAGAAATCATGGGCGCCATGTTTGCGGAGTACCGAGTCCACAATGACCTGGTCCTCCATGTCAATTTCGGCCATGTCAGATGCAATCAAGGCTACATCAGTCTGCTTTTTCATGATCGCCATTTGCTGTTCGGTTTTTTGGGGTGCCCACTGGTCGTCGGCGTCCAAAAATGCTATATATTGCCCGGTTGCAGTCTCGATACCACGATTACGTGCTGCCGCAGGCCCTGCATTTTGTTGGCGCATGTATATAATGTCATGTCCCAGACTCGCGACGACTTCGGCAGTGTTATCAGTAGAGCCATCATCTATTATAATAATTTCCGTGATACCGTGCGTTTGCCTGCGGATGCTGGCAATTGCCTGAGGTAAAAAGCCAGCGCTGTTGTACGTGGGGATAATGGCGCTGATAGTATTATTTTTCATGAAGTAATATTCAGGTTATAATCTTTAATCATGGACGAACGGGCATTTAAAATGCTGATTTTCATGAGCTAATAGCCAGATGACCCGTGTTACCATGGGAGAGTTCTTCCTGTTTGTGGTTTGTCGATGGTATCGGGTCTATGTTAATGTGTCTTTCAATGTCAATCCTGTGTTGTACGGAGCATCAATCATCATGAAGCGTTATTTTACACGTTTACTACTCGCTGCCTGTTGTTTTGGGCCTGCCATTTCACATGCGTATGATCCAAGTTGGCCGCGTGAAAGTGAGTTGCCCTTGCTTCCTCCTTACTGTAAAGCCAAACTTTTTGACAAGCCTGACTCGCCAGAGTACGCCAGTTGGGAGGCTACGCTGGGTACTGGATTTGAACATACTCATCATTACTGTGCGGGATTAAACTTTGTAAATCGCGCCAACAGGACGTTTGGCAACAAATCCGATCAGGCCCAGCTCCTGATTCAATCGATCAACGAATTTAATTATGTGCTGAAGCATGCCCCGCAAACCTATGTATTAATGCCTGAAATTCTTCTGCAAAAGGGCAAGGCATTAGCGCGTCTGCAAAAAAAAGGTGAGGCCATTCAGGAATTTCAAAACGCCATCACTCTTAATGCCGATTACCCTGCTGCATATGCCGCATTGAGTGATCAATATAAGGATATGGGGAATTCCGCGGAAGCAAAAAAAACCCTTCAACAGGGTTTGGCCCGGTTGCCTGATTCAAAATTGCTGCTGCGCCGACTGAATGAAATTGATAAAAAATCAAGGTAATATACCTCTAGTTATTGATTGTTGCCTTTACATCATGTGTCATGGGCGTGACCCAGTGTAATAGCGGTGATTTCAGGCATTCAAAAATCTCTGGATGTAATGCAACCACATTGTGGTGACATTTCGGATCCCTGGTGAGGTCAAATAATTGAAATGTAGCCCCATGTGTCAAGGGCTGGTAAACAAGTTTCCAGAGATCCGTTCTGATCATCCGATCCTTGGCGTTAATGATAATCTGTTTGAATTCCGGTTTTAGTGCAAGCGTACCGGAATTTTTATCAGGCACTTCCAGTAATTCGGGCAGCTCCGGGTATGAAATGTGGTCGTCCGACATTCCCGGGAGTTTTGCAAACCAGAGGCCGGTTTCAGCATAGGCATGCAGGTTCAGGTTTGCATTTTTATCCTGCAGATAAGGTACCAGTGACACACCATCCATTGCCTGTGGAATAGGTAGTTTCGCTAATGCCAGCAGGGTGGGTGCTATATCCGTACTGCGAGTGATAGTGGAGATAATGCCGTTACCTGTTTGTTGGGGAGCGACAATAATCAGGGGTATGCGCGAGCTGTCATCTACAATGACGCTATTGCCCTGTCCCCACATATCTCTTTCAAAAAATTCCATGCCATGATCGCTGTATATGACCAGAATGGTGTTTTTCTCTAATCCACAGGCATGGAGATGATTAACAATTTTGGCCACTTCATTGTCAAAATTTCTCACGCAACCGTCATAGAGATTTAAAATCTGCTCCGCGTCAAAATTCCTCTTGCCTTCTTTCTGTCTGCGAATTATCTCGAAGGGGTCCGTAATTCCGCTCATTACAAATTTGGAGTCTCCCCAATAATCAGCATCTGAAAATTGTGTGTAATAAGGCCATTCTGATCCGAATGGTCCATGTGTGGTTGACATGAACGTGGTCATAAAAAATGGCTTGCCACTTTTTGCATGTTCACTGATTACCGAGCGCGACAGGCGACCCAGTTCGGATGTGAGAGGCGTGCCCGCGAGGTAATGAACTTCGGGCAGGAATTTTTTACCAAACCATCCATGGGAGAATAGTGAAAGAAAGAGGCGAATATCTTTTGGCCCCTGGCGAAGCAGGTATTTTATGTTCCATTGATCTTTGGGGAGATCACATTGGTCAAACCCAAAGGCCATTTTACCCATGTCTGCACCCGCCCAGTCACTGATAGCGATAGTCTTGTAGCCTGCCGTTTTTAATATGTTTGGTAAAGTGGGCATTCCTTCGAGTGTGGTTTCATCCATGGAAATGAAGTTATCTCTAATGCCATGTTTATGCGGCCATGTGCCGGTAAGAAGTGAGGCGAGACTGGGCGCCGTGCGTGCACAGGAAACATAGCATTGAGAGAAAAATGTACCTTTTTTCGCCAGCTTATCTATGAAGGGTGTAAGGGCGCGTGGATAACCTGAGAGTCCAAAGCGATCGGCGCATAACGTATCAGCACCTATCATGATTATGTTTGGGGGGGAGGATGGTTCTTTAAGGCTGGAATCCGGATTTGCTTTAACAGGTTGTGGTTCACGTACCCACAGTACCGATATCCAGCCTGCGGTATAGAGGCTGAAAATACCCAGGGTTGTATAAAATACAGGCCATTGATTTTTGGTCAGGAGTATTCCCAGTGCAGTGATGACAATCATGGTACACACAGCGGCGAGTATTGCCTGGACACGCCAGAGTCGTGATGGTGTCAGAGTCCGCCATAAAGGGTAAAACCGACTCATGCGGTAATTCAAGGATGCTTCAATACTGCCTGGAATATACAAAAGATGCCGACAAAACTGGACGACAGTAATGCAAATGATGCTTGCAATGCCAGACAGCACTGCCAGAGTCCATTGGAAGGGGTAATCAGTAATGACGACAATACATAGGTAAATAAAAACTCCTATGCTGGCCAGAAGGGTATTAATGATAAAGGTCCATATCACCAGTCTGGTGAGCGCATAGAGCAAATAAAGCGGGTAATGTTTCAGAATTTCATCTTTCAACTGGGGGCCGGTACGTGAGAAATCCTTTGTGGATTTCACGAGTAGCAGGAGGGTGATGACGATGGCTCCCACCATTGCGGCTAAAGTCGCGGACAGGATGCCGTTTATTGTTGTGAGATGCTCAATGGCCATAATTCTGATTTCTGTTACGAAGCATTTTTCCAGGCCAGAAAGCGACCATATATCATCCCCAGGGAATGAGTCCAGTTCATGAGTTGACGCAAGGCGCCCGGTTCTTGTTTGCTTGTCATCCATAAACCCCGTGCCAGATGCCGTATGGATTGTGTGATCATGAAGAAGGGAATCCCAAACAGTGTACGCGTATAATTTTCTGATTCATAAAGTCCCGTTTTTTTTCCTGAAACAAAGTGTAATTTCAGGAAATAGCGGCGTTTTAAACGCCATGTTTCTACATAATGGTCTACTTCCATTTCAGGGCAATAGCGCATTTTTATGTTCAGTGCCAGCATGTCCTGAAATATAATGAGATCTTCCCCCCCTCCCACTTGTTTGCCAATTCTGTTGTAGCGAATATTAAAACGCAACCCGGGATAGTTTTTGAAGATGGACATTTTATAGGCGACATTTGCAGTCCACAAGGGAGTGGACGAGTCTGTGACCCAGAAAGAGTGATTGCCATAATCCACTTCTGCCAGAAAGCCCAATAAGTCGTCACCCAGCCAGTCGGGTCGCTGACCATCGCCAAAGCATACCTTGATTTTCCCGCCTGCACATTCCGCATCATTATTTCTCATGCAGTGAATGGCCGCTTGCAGCAGACCTGGTTTTGGCATTTCATCATCGTCCATGAACAGCATAAATTCACTTTCCATGCATTCCTGCAGGGCGCGATTTCGTGCGAAAGGAATCCCTTGCTGGCTTTCCTTAACATATCGAAGTGGTACGCCGTTTTGTGCGGCGAGCGAGGCCAGAACCTGTTGTGTGTTGTCAGTGCTGTTGTTATCTACCATTAGAATCTCAAATGGCATGTCGCATTTTTGTGCCCGCAGCGCAGCAATCAGAGGCGGCAGGCGTTCAGCGCGATTATAGCTACAAAGAGCCGCAGTAAAAAGTTTCATGCAAATATTTTCCGGAATCTCTGTCGAATGTTTCCGCCATTGTTGGGGCAGAGTTTAAAATTTACGGAGTATTCGCCGAATAAAGCGTATGGTGGCGCGCTTCTTTCCTCTTGGTACAATATCAGATTGGGGCGCCATTGTTTGCCTGATGTTGTCCGCACTGACGGTGAGCGGAATGCCTGCTTCCTTGAATGTCGTTTCAAATTCCCGAAAACGTTCCAGATAAGTTGTTTTGAAGGCATCGATAGAGGTTGTAGACAGTCGATCAGCGATGATGTCTATAAGTGGTGTGCTTTCGGCGTCCTGTATCGAAATTCTGGGGATATTAAAGAAATCGGCTATTTCGATGACTCTTCTGTCTTCTGCCAGCATGATTGCCGGAACGCCTGCCTGTAATGCGGCAATGCCTCCATGGAGCCGATCTCCGAGATAGATGTCGAATCGGGATGCGAACATTCGCCAGGCATTGGGATCCTGGAACCAGCGATAGCTGGAGAATGGCATGTCTTCATCATGTATTTCCTTCAGGATGTGGTTGACGGTATCACGACATATTTCACCTGTGGCATCATTGTATATGTCGTGTACGGCGTCAAGGAATCCTTGCTGTTTCCAGCTGGCCATCTCTTCCTGCATGACGTAATGCGCATCAAATCCCTTGAATAGCTGGATTATTGCGCTTGATCTTGGGACTCTGCCATTAATATATCCTCCCGTAATGGCGGATGTTACCCGTGCCGGGTCGGGTGCCGAAATGCCCAGAATATTTTTGGGATAGACATACATGCTTGGGCAGCCGAGTGCTGTGGCGTGGGTGAATCCTACAGATCTCAGCCAGTCACGGGTTTCCAGCCCTCTTACCCCAAAAATCCTTGCCTTACGGTTGCATATTTCCAGGAGCTGGATGAGGTTCGGATGTAACGACTCGGTGGTTTGGGGCAGTGGGTTCTGCATGCCCATTCCGAGAACAATAAAGTCCGTGCGTAATCCATCCAGTACTTCAGCAGTACATCCGGGGTCAAGATTGGGGCGGATTGCATTGGCGGTCGAGAATACCACCAGATCAAATCGTGCATTTAATTCTTCGCTTATCCGTTTCGCGCTCCAACCGGATTCCACGAGAGCGTGTACGGAGACATAGCAGGATTTCTCACGGTCGGATTGAAGCATGCGTGCCGGTGCTTCACCATGGATCATGTTGCCTTTGTTGTCGGTGACTTCATACAGTTCAAGCAGGTTTTTCAGACCTGTCCCTGAACTTCTTGGCATGGCATCGCACCGATGCATTGCTTCTGAGTAAGTGTACCGACTATGACCAAAGATGCCGAAGAACGCAATTTTCCGCATAAATTTCCTACGCCGTTATAAAAGTATGTGATATCAACCGAATATTTTGATTAAATAGTTATGCCATCTCAGGGGCAAGAGAGATGGTAACATGTACTTCCAGTCTTTAATGGAGCCATAACCCGTTTTCATGACCATTCTGAAAATTTGCCGGGCGGCCTCCATGTCGCGATCCCAATAGCAGGTGTAAGCACGCTTGAGCAATTCACCATGGGTCAGTGCGTTAATGCGTTGGGCACCAAGAGGCTTGACAATATCCGGCCATTGATCAATGAATTCACGTTTTACCCGCCACGTGTCATAAGCCGCTTTCACACGGTTTTTGCTGGCCTGCGACCCGGTATGATGGTGATAAAATGCCAGAACTTCAGCTACCAGTGTGATTTTGTGGTGGCTGGCAATGTTTAGCCAAAGTGCATAATCCTCTGCATTGGTAAACCGGTGGCTGAACCCGCCTGCTGATTTAATGATGGTTGCACTGGTTAAGGCTGCATGAATTGGCCACGGGCATGAGTTCAGCATCGTTGCTATCTTGTTTTCTTTTTCATAATCCGGCGGGATGTAAGCATTACCCTGTCCTCCACTCAAACCGATATTTTGCCAGCCGCAATAAGATAGTACGGCATCTGCGTCAAGCTGCAATGCTCTGTATAGTTTTTCCAGAAATGTGGGCGCCCAGGTGTCATCTGCATCCAGAAAGGCGATGTATCGACCACGTGCCAGACGCAGCCCGGTATTACGGGCGGCGCTGACACCTTGATTGGTTTGGGTGTGAATACGCAGGCGTGGGTCAGTGTGGGTTTGTAACCAGGCTAAGGTATCATCGCTGGAACCATCATCTACGGCGATCAATTCCCAGTCGTTGAACGTCTGTGTCAGCACACTGCCTACACTTTGCGGCAGGTGTGTTGCTGCGTTATAACAGGGCATGATGATGGAGATGGTGGGTGTCATGTTGTGCGTCTACCCATGCGGATCGCTGCGCGTTGCAAGGTATGGCGTGAAACAGTGAGCCAGGACACATCATTGCTGCCGAAGTAGAGTTTTCGGGCCAGGCGACTGGTGGTGTCAGTGTTGAATACTGTCAGGCGACGTAGCTGGTGCGGGTCACCATCGCGCAATGCCCAGCCGCTGCGGGTAGTGCAGGCGCCATGATATCCCGCTTCACGTGCCGCATTGATGCAGCGCGTATCGTAAAGCCCATACGGGTAGGCGAGGCTGGAAATCCCTGTTCCCAGCGTATCCTCCAATGCCATTCTGGAGTCGGCCAGTTCGTTATGTAACTGGATGTCGCTGGCTTCTGTCAGGCGGGTATGGTTGACGGTGTGAGAACCGATCTCCATGCCGCTGGCATGCATGGCGCGTAACTCGTTGGGTCCCAGTAAGTCGCCGGCAGGTCGGCCATCAGAAGGCCAGGTGGGAGTCCTGGCGATAGCGCCCGAGACCATAAATAAGGTCGCTCGCATATTGCGTTTTTGCAATTCTTCCCATGCGGCAAGGTTATCCGCGTAACCATCATCGAAGGTGATCGCGACAGTTCGTCCTGTCAATTTTTCCGGTGAATGGATGAGTTCAGACATGGTGAGCGTGGCCCAACCCTCTGCGGCGAGAAAATCGAGATGGTTCTGAAAGCGCTGCATGGAAATGGCCCAGCGCCAGTCTGGAGTACTTTTCCCAGGCGCGACAGAATGGTACATCAGCATGGCAGGGCCATGCTGTCCGGTACTGTGATGCAGATAGCGGGAAATGGGGTCAATCCACACTTGCATGGTTGAATGTCAGTCCTTGTTTAAGGTATCTATTGATCAGTGTTGGCGTTCATGCATCAAGCATTCTTGCTACGACGCCAGCTGAAGTTGTCAGGATAATATTTCTCTAAGCATTTCCAGGTATGCTTTGCCAAATTTTAAATCGGGTTCCAGATGATTGCCCTCGGCCCATTCATTCCAGGACTTCATGAACACGATACGGTGTTCGGGTGGCAGCGGCGAGACTCTCTCGATGGCGTTTTTCAGATAATTTCCGAAAAGTGCGGGTGTGGAGTTGTATAACACCAATCCATTCATGCCGGATCTTGGTGTGTTATCCCAGTTGGGGATGACGCAGGGAAACTCCAGGTAACCCGCATCGCCCTTGCGCAACAAGGGCTTTACAGCCTGTTCGTAGTTATAGACGGTCAGGCGATGATTGCCTCGCGCCTGGCGCATTTTGAGCCGTGGATATTTCCATGGCACATGCGCGATTTTGGGTGGCAATTTCTGGAGGATAGCTGCATCAAATCCACCCAGGCCGGGCACCCATCGATCATCGTGTTTTACACCGACCATGAACAACCCAGGTAAGCCGGCGGCTTTTGCCAGTGTTTGCCAGAGTGATACGAATTTCTCTGCGTCGGGTAGTTCAAGGGGGCTGTACACCAGGAATAAGGGACGGCCGTCTACAGTGATATAGCGCGGATCACGGAACGCGGGTAACAGCGTGTCGAAATGCGCCCGGTAATCTTCTTCTCCAGGATAAGTTTGCTCGATCAATATTTTGTTTGGCGCACCATGCCAGATTCCCGTCCAGGTCTGGTTTGCCCAGCACAGGCAAAAGGGAAAGTCAGGTGTGCCTGATTCCAGTACCTCATTGAAGGGCCGTTCGATGAGCCGTTTTCCTGCGAACCAGTAGTGATAATAACAGAATCCCTCGATGCCATATTCTTGTGCCATTTCTGCCTGCGCAATACGGGTTTCAGGAATGCGTAAATCATAGAACCCCAGGTCGGCCGGAATATGGGGTTGGTAGTGGCCATGGAACAGGGGTTTTGCCTTGGCCGTGTTGGTCCATTCCGTAAAACCTTTGCCCCACCATTCATCGTTTTCGGGAATGGGGTGAAATTGGGGGAGGTAGAAGGCGATACAGCGCGCCTTTTTATTCATATTCATTGCACGTTATACCCTTTTTTACACATAAGATATTAGCGGCGTACGCAGAGATAAAGATAAGTGTCATGGGAATATCCGGAGCTGTCGAAATAGATCCCATTGGCGCTTCAGCAAGGCACTGGCTTTCCAGTACAGTTTACGAACCGTGCCCGTAGCCGCAATGGCGGCATCTTCCTGTGGATGGGTCTGCGTATCAATGTTGCAGGGCACGCCACCTTGCAATGCACGCTGCGTTGCTTCCAGATAGGCCCGCCCCCAACGCAGATCGGGTTCAAGGTGATTACCCTCTGCCCATTCATTCCATGCATTGATAAAGACAAGATTTTCATCGCTTGAATGTTTTCGGGCGGTTTTTTCAATATTCAATTGCAGCCAGCGTTCATATTTTTCGGGTGTTGCACCTGGAAAAATATATGCGTCACGTTTCTTGCGTGCGCTGTTGTCCCATGAGGGCGTGACGCAGTGAAAACGTGTCCATGAAGGATCAGGTCGCTGCAACATACCCTTTGTCATGGTGTCGTAATCGATGACTTTATTTTCGGTAAACGCCTTGGGGAGCAGGCCCATCGCCGCCAGTAAACGCGGCAGGCGCCCGCGGTGTTTTACATTGCCTATTGGCCAGCTGAAGGGGGAAAATTCAACTTCAGCATCGAAACCCAATGTCTGTGGAGAAACATTGGCTCGGGCGCTTTCATAGCTTTCAACTTTTACCAGATAGAGGCCATCCAGGCCGGCTTTTACAGCTTCACGGCGCCATATATCGGTCGTCATTTTGGGGTTGGGGAGCAGTTCGGCTCTATATACCAGAAACAGGGGGCGACCGTGTACCCGGATATAACGAGGATCCTGAAATGCCGGGATCAGACTTTGGATGTGTTCGAGATCATCTTCCGGTGCGTAGCTTTGTTTCAGCAGCACATGCTGGTCTTCTCCATCCCAGCGGCGTGTCCAGTTTTCGTTGGCCCAGCATAAGCAGAAGGGAAGAGCCGGTTTGCCAGAGGCCAGGACTTCATTAAATGGGCGCTCCAGTATACGGCGTCCATTGAACCAGTAGTGGTAATAACAAAAACCGTGTACGCCATATTGTTGCGCAAGTGCCGCCTGTGCTTCGCGTGTTTCGGATAAGCGAAGGTCATAGAACCCTAAATCCGCCGGGACATGCGGTTGATAATGGTCAGGAAACAGGGGTTGAGCCTTGGCGACGTTCCGCCATTCGGTGAAGCCACGCCCCCACCATGCGTCGTTTTCGGGGACGGGGTGGAATTGGGGTAGATAGAAGGCAATGGCTTTAACACGAGTGTCTGGCATGATTCAGTGTGTATTTTTGTTACATAGCCGATTGATGAAGCCGCTGAATGGGCCGAAACGATTTTTTTCCAGCCAATTGATTTGTGATTTCAGACCCATGTTTTTACGGGTTAATTCGCCAATTTCTGCCTGAAGTTGTTGGCGCGTATCCAGGGCTTCAAGCTGGTCATATGAAAGCTCAGCAGCATCGTTGTCGATAGGGCGCGCCTTGACAATAAATTGATAGGTGTGAGCTTCCGAATTCTGCTCACAGATCCAGTCGAGGAAAGCCTGATCCTGCACGGAGTTACAATGTACGTTGAATTCGGTTTCCTGTGGGGTTTGAGTTACCCGATCCCATGAGACGATTTGATAACCGGTTTCTTCAAATAATCTGGCCACATTTTTTTTTGTGAAAAAACGAATGTGGGTGTTGTCGAGCAGGCCGAATTTCTGATAATCAAATCGTCCATGGGCAAGTTCCCAGCAAATAGCGGCATGAGCAATATTGGGGATGGAAGCAATCAGATAGCCATTCTCCTTGAGAAAAGGTCGGATTTTTCTCAGCGTGTCAGCGGGATCGTGGAGATGTTCAAGAACATCAGCGAAAGTGATGGCATCATAATGCTGCTTGCGAAGCGCGGTGGATAGATCCAGTTCTTCGATGCTGCCAATAATGAGATTTTCACAATAGGGCCGGGCATCTTCGGCGGCGTGTGGATCGAGCTCGATTCCCGTCACACGGCAATTGAGATGCTCCTTCAGATAGCGTGTCTGAACGCCGCTGGCACAACCCACCTCAAGCACGTCCTGACCGCTGTTTATCCATGCGAAGACCTTGGAGGCCGAGTGATTCGGACCATCGGGGATGTCATAGAGATATTTTTTAGGAGTTTGCATGTGTCTTCCCTGTGAGATGCAGTAAAGGTGTGTCATATGACCAGCTACCGGAAAGGGCTACCAGACCCTCATTCCAGGTTCGGTCTTCGGCATTGTCTGAAACCACTTGCAGATGCAGCAGATTTTCAGCATAAAAAATGGTTCTGGCGGCGTTTCCTTCCGCAACACCCGCACGGAGAGAGTAGACTCCGGGCATGAACGGGAACGATGGAATGTCGAATGTCAGTACATGTTGTCCTGGGTCCAGATAATCCAGCGTTAGTTGATTAATGCTGTGTTCCGTCGCCAGATAGATGAAATCGGTGGTATGAACACCGATTCCGAAAATGGGCGTATGGATTTTTTTTGTTACCTCGTAACGCAGCTGAATCCTGACCGTTTGCTCATGCCTGAGCTTGTTGATAACGTTGCTGTTGGTATCCAGTATTTCAATACCACGTAATAAAATTTCACCGGTTGCCCATTCATTACTGTTGGCGAGTTCCAGGTCAGTAGATTTGCTCGTGCTGATGCGCGCGTCGCTGGCTTCATAAAATTGGGTACATACCGCGCTGGCAGGGCCATTGCTGATGATTCGTCCCTTGTTAAGCAATATAACTCTGCTGCACAAGCGCTCCACCTGCCGGATGTTATGGCTTACCAGCAACACGGTCTTCCCCTGTCGTTTGATCAAATCCTCCATCCGGTCAAAACATTTGCGCTGAAACGCCAGATCACCCACCGCCAGCACTTCGTCAACGATCAAAATGTCCGATGCAACGCTGGTGGCAATAGCGAACCCCAGTCGCACCGACATACCGGAGCTATAACGCTTGATCGGTGTGTCAATAAATTCTTCCATCTCTGCAAAGGCAACAATTTCGTCGAACTTTCTCCTGATTTCGGCCTTGGGGATGCCCAGGATAGCGCCATTGAGAAAGACATTTTCGCGTCCGGTGAGGTCGCCAATGAGTCCGGCGCCTACCTCGATCAAGGGAGCAACCTTGCCGTGTATTTTAACACTGCCACGTGTGGGCACGCTAATTTGCGCGAGCATTTTCAATAACGTGCTTTTACCCGCACCGTTATGGCCAATGATGCCGAGTACTTCACCGGCTTCTACCTTGAAATCCACATCATCCAGCGCCTTGAAAAGAGGGCGTTCGAGCAAGGGTTGACCACGTAGCCGTGCAGCCGCGCGTTGCAGGCTATGTCTCAGGCTTTGCAGTTGTCCAAGACGGTATTCTTTGGTGATGTGGTTGACTTCGATAATGGCCATGGCTGCTTAACGTTTTTTCCTCAAGGGGAGGTGGGGTTCATACCACATCCGCAAAATAAACTTCTGCCCGCTTAAAAATCATGTAACTGATGGGTAACAGGGCGGCGACCAGAATCATTCCCGGCAACAGGGTGGAAAGCTCGGGTGGGGCGCCACGCAAAATGGTTTGTTGAAATGCATCAATGATGCCCGCCATGGGGTTCAGAATGTACAGTGTGTACAGAAAATCCGACCAGACGCCTGCTGCCTGATTAACCAGTAATTTTTCCTTGACCAGCATGAGGGGGTAAATCACTGGTGAGGCATACATCATGAGTGAAAGCAGCATCGGCAAGGCGCTGGTGATGTCACGATAATAGACGTTGAGTGCGGCGCCCATCAAGGCAATACTCAGGGAGGCCAAAACTACATACAGGATCAGCAACGGAACCCATAAAATAGTAGCAGCGGGCATAAATCCGTAATAAACCATTAATCCTGCAAGAATGATCATATTAATGCCGAGTTCGACCAGCTTTGTGACGACCGTGGTCAAAGGGAATATCTCGCGCGGAAAGTAGATTTTGCGAATCAGGTTGGCGTTACCTACCACACTGCCGACACCTTCGGAGGTGGCTTCCTGGAAAAAGATCCATGGGATGAGGGCGACAAAGGTCAGCAAGGGATAGGGGATGGCACCACTGTCGATGCCGACAAAACTTTTTACGAGCGTAAAAATTAACATGAGTGTCAAGGGTTTAATGACTGCCCACGCAATGCCCATGTAAGCCTGTTTATAGCGCAGGGTGATATTTTTCCAGGCAAGCACGCCCATTAATTCGCGGTAGGCAAACAGGGTTTTGGCGGCTCGGATCATCGACTTGGGTTACCTGGTTTTCTGGCTGACAACATTATGAATTGCTTGGTATTATCCGGCACATTCTAACATATGTCGGGGATATTTGCCGTACCATGCATATGGCCTAAATATCAGGGCGTTACGGCTTCTTGTAGGTATATAGCGGTTGCAGTAGAGCTATAACTAAGCGCCCATTGAAAAAATCCATATTGACGTGGGCGGTGAATGGCTTATACTTTAAAATCATGGTTTAGACAAAGTCTAAACTTTGTGGCAGGTAAATACCATCTTTTAGGCACAGTATTATGAGGAGTAAAGCTTATGGCACTTAAAGGTAGCAAAACCGAAGAAAATCTAAAAGCCGCCTTTGCGGGCGAGTCACAGGCCAATCGTCGTTATCTGTATTTTGCTGCCAAGGCGGATGTTGAAGGTTATAACGATGTTTCTGCCGTATTCCGCTCTACCGCCGAAGGTGAAACGGGTCATGCGCATGGTCATCTGGAATATCTGGAAGCCTCCGGTGATCCGGCAACAGGTTTGCCTATCGGCCCTACCGCAGCGAATCTGAAGGCGGCCATTGCCGGTGAAACCCACGAGTACACGGACATGTATCCTGGCATGGCGAAAGCAGCCCGTACGGAAGGGTTTAATGAGATTGCCGACTGGTTTGAAACGCTGGCCAAGGCGGAGCGTTCTCATGCCAACCGTTTTCAGAAGGCGCTGGATAGCCTGGGTAATTAATTAAGCCGTTGTTCGAATTGAAGGATTTTTGGGCATGTTGTTATATGCCGGAAACCGATGACGGATTCAGGGTAACCGATCACCCTGAATCCGTGTTCGAATTGAGCATTGTTTGACTTTCATTATCGCTATTCCCATTGCATCCAGGAGTAATCATGTCAAAGCCGCCGGATGATCGACGCGAAGGGAGCCTGGAAGCACCTACTCGCCACCCGCTGGACTGGAAAAACCCCGATTTTTATAACGAAGCCTCCCTGTTACATGAAATGGAGCGTGTTTTTGATATTTGTCATGGCTGCCGTCGCTGCTTTAGTTTATGCCAGTCGTTTCCATTGTTATTTGATGCTATTGATGAATCGGATACCCTTGAGCTGGATAGTGTTAACAAAAAAGTCTATTGGGATGTTGTAGACAACTGCTATTTGTGCGACATGTGTTACATGACCAAATGCCCATATGTACCCCCGCATGAATGGAATATTGATTTCCCGCACCTCATGCTGCGTGGCAAGGTGGTTAAACACCAAAAAGGTGAAGACAAACTGCGTGACAAGGTACTCACCTCGACTGATGCAGTCGGAAAACTGGCCAGCATACCGGTCGTCGTGCAAGTGGTGAATGCCGCCAATAAAAACCGGACATTGCGCGGTTTAATGGATAAGGTTGCAGGCATTCATGCCAATGCGCTGCTGCCGGAATTTCATAGCGACAGCTTGCGTAAGCAGGCGGGGCGTCGTCGGGCGCCTGCCATTACACCGGTTGCAACAGAGCGTACCCGCGGCAAAATCGCCTTGTTTGCAACCTGTTACGGTAATCGTAACGAACCCCAGATTGGCATGGATTTAATAGAAATACTGGAGCATAACGGTATTCTGGTGACGTTGGTGCCGCAGGAACAATGTTGTGGCATGCCAAAACTTGAATTGGGTGATCTTGAAGCGGTGGCGCGTGCCAAGCAGGCCAATATACCCGTGCTGGCAAAATTGATTGATGAGGGGTGGGATATCATGGCCCCGGTACCCTCGTGTGTATTGATGTTCAAGCAGGAGCTGCCCCTGATGTTCCCGGATGACACCGAGGTGGTCAAGGTGCGCAACGCCATATTTGATCCTTTTGAATATTTAATGTTTCGGCATAAGGAAGGGCGACTCAAAACCGATTTCAAAAAATCACTGGGCAAGGTTTCGTATCATGTATCCTGTCATTTGCGCGTGCAGAATATGGGTCTCAAAACGCGTGACATACTGCAATTAATACCCGGTACCCAGGTCGAACCGATCGAGCGTTGTTCCGGGCACAATGGTACGTATGCCGTAAAAAGCGAATATCATGAGGCTTCCATGAAAATAGGCAAGCCGGTTGTAAATCGTGTCAAGCAGGCTCAGGCAAATTATTACAGCAGTGATTGCCCCATGGCAGGCCATCAGATAGAAAATGGGTTGGATGATGGAAGTACACCCCTGCATCCCTTGTCGTTATTACGTTTGGCTTATGGTATTTGATTATGAAAAAACTTACCCGCAGTGATTTATATGGGCTGGAAAAATATGCCGAGTTACGTTCCGCGTTCCGCGCTCAGGTGATTGCGCACAAGGAACATCGGCGCGTCGCCATTGGCCCGCATGCCATGCTCTACTTTGAAGACCGATTAACCATTCAATATCAGATTCAGGAAATGCTGCGTGCCGAACGTATTTTTGAAACAGGGGGCATTGAAGAAGAATTAACGGCCTATAATCCCCTGATTCCTGATGGCAGCAACTGGAAAGCCACCTTCATGATTGAATATGATGATGTGAATGAGCGGCAGCATGCGCTGGCACGCATGACGCACATCGAGAACCGCGTCTGGGCACAGATCCATGGCCATGAACGGGTTTGGGCGATTGCCGATGAAGACATGGAGCGTACCAACGAAGAAAAGACCTCGGCAGTTCATTTTTTGCGCTTTGAGTTTGCGGCGCTGATGATTGCTGCAGCCAAAGAAGGCGCAGCAATTACTCTGGGAATTGACCATGATGCCTATCGTTATCACCTGGAAGGGGTGTCCGCAGAAATACGGCAGTCATTATTGAAAGACTTTAATTAAATTATATATTTTATATAAATCATTGCATTAAGGTAGTATTTCGGTGAATTACTTTAATTTTTTCTCCCGCAAAGATTGACCATGGTTAAGTAATAAGAGATTATCTGCCGCTATCTTTCGCACTTCCCCACGATTGGCACCTGATCATGATGCTGCATGGAATGTGCGAACACACCCGATTTCTCATGAATGATTGAACGATGAATAAAAATTATGACGCCTCCGCCATTGAGGTTTTAAGCGGGCTTGACCCGGTGCGTAAGCGCCCGGGCATGTATACTGATACTTCACGGCCTAATCATCTTGCGCAGGAAATCATTGACAACAGTGTCGATGAAGCGATTGCCGGCTTTGCAAAACGTATTGATGTCATTTTGCATAAAGATAGCTCTGTGGAAGTGAGTGATAATGGCCGTGGTATGCCAGTAGACATTCATCCTGAAGAGGGTGTCTCGGGTGTCGAAGTGATTTTGACGCGTTTACATGCCGGTGGTAAATTCTCCAATAAAAACTACACATTCTCCGGTGGTTTGCATGGCGTGGGAATATCGGTTGTTAACGCCTTGTCCAAACATCTGGAAGTGTGGGTGCGTCGTGGCAGCAAGGAATATCATATGGCTTTTGCGGACGGCGAAAAAGTCTCCAAACTCAAAGCCATAGGATCAGTTGACAAGCAGGTGACCGGGACTACGGTACGCTTCTGGCCGGACCCCAAATATTTTGATACGCCAAAATTTCTGGTGCCGAAGTTACAGCATATACTGCGTGCCAAGGCAGTGCTATGTCCGGGTCTGCTGGTGACATTTCATGATGAAGCGAGCAAGGAAAAGATCGAGTGGCAGTACCAGAATGGCCTCAAGGATTACCTGCTTGATGAATTACAACGCGCATTATTATTGCCCGAAGATCCGTTTATAGGACATTTTGAAGGCAATAATGAAGTGGCCGACTGGGCTGTGGTATGGTTGCCTGAAGGTGGCGAACTGATCACGGAAAGCTATGTTAACCTGATCCCCACGATACAGGGTGGCACACACGTTAATGGTTTGCGTACCGGATTGACGGAAGCCATCCGTGAATTTTGTGACTTCCGTGATTTGTTGCCCCGTGGCGTACGTTTGGCGCCTGAAGATGTGTGGGATCGTTGTAGTTACATTCTTTCTGTAAAGTTGCAGGATCCTCAATTCAGTGGCCAGACCAAGGAGCGCCTGTCATCACGCGAATGCGCAGCATTTGTTTCGGGTGTCGCCAAAGACTCCTTTGGGCTATGGTTAAATCAACATGTCGAAATGGGTGAACGTCTTGCGCTGTTTGCTATTAACAATGCCCAGACACGTTTGCGTGCAGGTAAGGCGGTGGTGCGTAAAAAGGTCACCAGCGGCCCGGCATTACCTGGCAAGCTGGCCGATTGCACGTCCCAGGACCTGGCGCAAACCGAATTATTTTTGGTTGAGGGCGACTCTGCGGGAGGTTCGGCAAAGCAGGCTCGTGCGCGGGAATTTCAGGCCATTATGCCATTACGCGGCAAGATACTTAACACTTGGGAAGTAGACTCGAATGAAGTGCTGGCATCGCAGGAAGTACACGACATCGCAGTAGCCATTGGCGTAACGCCAGGCTCTGATGTATTGCAAGGTTTGCGTTATGGCAAGATTTGCATTTTGGCCGATGCGGATTCGGATGGTGCGCATATTGCAACTCTGCTCTGTGCCTTGTTCCTGCGTCATTTTCGCCCTTTGGTAGAAGCGGGACACATTTATGTGGCCATGCCGCCACTGTACCGAATTGATGTTGGCAAGGAAATATTTTATGCGCTGGATGACGCTGAGAAACAGGGTGTACTGGATCGCATTGCCGCAGAAAAGGTCAAGGGGAAGGTCAGTATTCAGCGTTTCAAGGGACTGGGTGAAATGAACCCCCAGCAATTACGTGAAACCACGATTGCGCCGGATACACGGCGCCTGATTCAATTGACCATTGAAGCGAATGATGAAACAAATGCCCTGATTGATATGCTTCTGGCAAAAAAACGTGCTTCAGATCGCAAGGGCTGGCTGGAAAACAAGGGTAATCTTGCTGATGTTTTATAATCCTGGGAACAGTAACAGGATAATGCTACCTAGCTCCATACCTTTATCTACTTTAAGTTAATACCACAATGGCAAAAAACACAGCAATAAATTTTGAAGGGGTTGAGCGCCAACCACTCAAAACCTTTACCGAAAAAGCGTACCTGGATTATTCCATGTACGTGATTCTGGATCGTGCCTTGCCACATATTGGCGACGGATTAAAACCCGTACAGCGTCGTATTATCTATGCGATGTCCGAGCTGGGTTTGTCAGCCGCTGCCAAGCACAAAAAATCGGCGCGCACCGTCGGAGATGTGTTGGGTAAATTCCACCCGCACGGTGATGTTGCATGCTATGAAGCGATGGTATTGATGGCGCAACCGTTTTCATACCGTTACCCATTGGTGGATGGTCAGGGTAATTGGGGTTCACCGGATGATCCCAAGTCATTTGCCGCCATGCGTTACACCGAAGCGCGTCTGGGTCGATTTGCCGAAGTACTGCTGGCCGAATTGGGGCAGGGTACGGTTGATTGGGTGCCAAATTTTGATGGTACATTGGACGAACCGGCATTGCTGCCCGCACGTTTGCCACATGTGTTACTGAATGGCACCACCGGTATTGCAGTGGGCATGGCCACGGATATTCCACCGCATAATGTGCGCGAAATTGCGGCGGCATGTATTCTCCTGCTTGATGAACCTAATGCCACCATTGAACAGTTGTGTGAACACGTTCTAGGCCCCGATTTTCCAACGGATGCCGAAATTATCACGCCACGTACTGAAATACTGCGTATGTATCATACCGGTAACGGCAGCATGCGCATGCGTGCACGTTACGAAAAGGAAGGGGATGGGGTTGTTATTACTGCGTTGCCTCACCAGGTATCGGGAGCCAAGATACTGGAGCAGATTGCAGCGCAAATGAATGCCAAAAAACTTCCCATGGTGGAGGATTTGCGTGATGAATCCGATCATGAGCACCTCACGCGTCTGGTGATTGTGCCACGCTCCAATCGTGTGGATGTGGAAGCCTTGATGAACCACTTGTTTGCGACGACTGACCTGGAGCGCAGTTACCGCATCAACCTGAACATGATTGGCATCAATGGCCGTCCCCAGGTTAAAAGCCTGCGTGATATTTTAAGTGAATGGTTAACCTTCCGCACCGCTACAGTGCGTCGTCGTCTGCAATATCGTCTGGACAAGGTAATGCAGCGTCTGCATATTCTCGACGGGTTGTTAATTGCGTACCTGAATCTGGACGAAGTGATCGCGATTATTCGTTATGAGGACCAGCCAAAAGCCGTATTAATGCAGCGTTTTGCGCTCAGTGATACGCAAGCCGAATCGATTCTGGAATTAAAGTTGCGCCATTTGGCCAAACTTGAAGAGATGAAAATTCGTGGTGAGCAGAAGGAATTAGCGGCTGAACGTGATGGGTTAGAAAAGATCCTGGGTTCCGCGCAACGTCTCAAAACGCTTATTCGCAAGGAAATTATTACCGATGCGGAAAAATACGGTGATGTGCGTCGCTCACCCATTGTCGCGCGACTTCCCGCGCAAGCCATGGATGAAACGGCACTGATTTCTACTGAGCCAGTGACTGTCATTCTTTCAGAAAAAGGGTGGGTGCGCTCTGCCAAAGGTCATGAGGTAGATGCGGCAGCGTTAACCTATAAGGCGGGTGATACGTTTTTGGCAGCGGCTACAGGCCGTAGCAATCAGCTGGTATTGTTCTTTGATTCAACAGGGCGTAGTTACTCTGTGCCCGCACATACCCTGCCATCGGCACGTGGTCAGGGTGAACCATTAACAGGTCGTGTTAGCCCACCTGCCGGGGCAGTCTTTACGGGTATTGTGATCGGCAATCCAGATGATTTTTATGTCATTGCCGGCAATGGTGGTTACGGCTTCGTAACAAAAATTGATGATCTCTACGCCAAAAACAAGAATGGCAAGTCCGTGTTGAGCGTGCCCGAGGGCGTGCAAGCCTTGCCTCCGGTGCGGGTCACGCAAATGGAGACCGATAATCTTGCGGTGATTACCAATACCGGGCGATTGCTATTGCATCCGGTCAGTGAGCTGCCAGTGCTTGGCAAAGGCAAGGGTAATAAAATTATTGGCCTTGCCGCATCAGCAGGGGCTGCACGTGAGGAGTACATCACCTCTCTCATCATTGTGCCACGCAAGACGGGTGTCGTGCTGCATGTTGGACAAAAACAGCATGTGCTCAAACCTGCCGATTTGGCCCAGTATCTCGGCGAGCGTGGTCGTCGTGGTATCTTATTGCCCAAGGCCATGCAGCGTGTGAGCAGGATTAGCGTTGAGGAAAAGAAGTAGGTTTCCTGAGCCTTGGTTGATCTGGAATGTTGATGCTGCGCGCGCCCTGATAATATCGTTGGCATCGCATTCCCAGAGATAAAAAACATCAATACTCGTGCCCGCGTATCAAAAGTTATTTATTAAATGCGCTAAATCCTTTACAGTTTCATCTCAATAAATTTTTTCGAGGTTTCCTTATGGCACCCTTCCTGAAAAGATTATGCCCTGGCAATTTTGAATGACTGCTGTAAATCCTGTGCATTTTTTCCCAGCCCTTGAACAGGGTGCCACATTACTGACCGTCAATCAGCGTCTGGCGCGCTATTTACGCCAGGCATTTAATGCCAATCAGCAGGCATTAGGGCATAGCGTCTGGATCAGCCCGGATATTCTGCCGTTATCTACCTGGCTGGAACGATCCTGGAATGAAATATTAGACTCTATCCCTGCGAATAATGGCGTGCCTGAATTGCTAACGCATCATCAGCAACGCACATTATGGGAACGCATTATTACGGAGTCTGCGCAAGGTCAGCATTTGTTACAGGTCTCTTCTGCTGCGGACACGGCTTCGGCAGCATGGACCTTGCTTAAACAGTGGCGTATCACGCTGGAAAGTGTGTCTGGTATTTTTGGTAGTGCATCAAATACAGATAATCATGCCTTTATGCAATGGGCACAACGTTTCGAAAAATTATGCAGGAAAAATGCGTGGCTTGACAGTGCAACCTTGCCGGATGCGGTGATTCAGCAGATTAAAGCAGGTGTATTACCTGTACCCTCGAATATCGGGTTTGCAGGTTTCGACGAATTTACACCGCAACAACAGCACCTGCTGCAATCACTGTCTGCAAAAGGCGTCAATGTAACACGTATTGCCCCTCCCGAGAGTTACAATGAGGGCCGGGTGCGTTGTGGGTGTGCCGATGTATCTTCTGAAATTATTGCGGCCGCTCAATGGGCGCGCCAGATACTGGACACTGACGCGGACGCTACCATTGCAGTGGTTGTGCCTGATTTGGGTGCATTGCGTGAAACAGTCGCAAGAAGTTTTGATCAGGTTTTTTCGCCCACAAAAAATTTTCCGAATTCTGACAGGGTCGCTGCACAAGCTATTGCACCCTATAATATTTCATTAGGCACTGCTTTGCTTGATGAGCCGATAATTTATGCGGCACTCTTGATGCTGGAATTTGCTGGCGGAAAATTAGCGCTGGAAAAGATGGGTAACCTGCTGCGTTCACCATTTTTGGCAGGTGCCGAGCAGGAAATGACGCGTCGTGCTTTACTGGATGCTCGTTTGCGGCGTGCAGGTGAGTTAATGGTCACGCTGGAATCGCTGCGTTATCATGCGGCATCAGCATCTGACAGCTCTCATGCGTGCCCGGAATTTGCAGCTCGTTTAATCAAATGGGCCGACCTCACAAGAATTTTCTCATCCACCTCAAAAATACAACAAGTCCCCAGTAAATGGGTAACAGCGTTTACTCGCCTGTTGGCGTGCATGGCGTGGCCAGGCGAACGATCGTTGAATAGCCGCGAGTATCAGGCAGAAGTGGCATGGCGCGGGCTATTGGCTGATTACGCTCTGCTGGATAGGGTGGTCGGTAAGCAGACGTCAGGTGAAGCCGTGGGGGATCTCCGCACCATGGCAGCAGCCACCCTGTTTCAACCGCAGGGCTCGGGTGCACCAATTCAAATTATGGGGTTACTGGAAACAGCAGGGTTACAGTTTGATCATATGTGGATTATGGGTCTGCATGATAACGCCTGGCCAGAAGCAATGCGCCCCAATCCATTTTTGCCGCTGACATTACAGCGCCAGCATAACATGCCGCACGCTTCCGCACTGCGTGAATTAGCGTTTGCACAACAGATTACACAACGCCTTTTCAGCAGCGCAAGGAATATAGTCGCCAGCTATCCACAACAGGAAGATGATCGTGCGCTTCATCCGTCACCTTTGATATGTTTCTTGCCGGAAGTGTCGTTACAGGAATTGATCATGGAAAGTTCTCCATTTTATGTACAGATCATACATGCAAGCGCGAGACTCGAAATTTTAAATGATCATGTTGGGCCTGTACTGGAGGCTGGCTCAATAGTCACGGGCGGCACCGATGTTTTAAAGCAGCAGGCTGCATGTCCATTCCGTGCATTTGCCAGGCACCGATTGGGAGCGCAACCTTTAAATCGAGTGAGCACAGGTTTGAATGCCAGTGAACGTGGCAAGTTATTACATGCCGTGATGGAAAATGTATGGCAGACCGTGCAATCCCACGAAACATTATGCCATATACCCTCAGAAGATCTGCAACGTATTATCAGTGATGCAGTCGCAAGGGCATTGAGTAAAATGGCAAGAAATCGCCCGATGACATTTTCTGAAAAATTTACGGCATTGGAACAAGCCCGTCTTGAGAAACTTGTTACCGAATGGATGGCGCTGGAAAAGCAGCGCCATCCTTTTACAGTATTTCAGACAGAGCAGGAAAGGATAATTGAAATCGGGGACATTGCCTTCACTGCCCGCATTGACCGGATTGATGAGCTGCCGAGTAGGCATCATGTGATTGTTGATTATAAAACAGGAAATGCAAATCCCCAGAGCTGGTTTGGAGATCGCCCTGATGAGCCGCAATTGCCATTATATGGTGTGTCCAGTGCTCATGAAGTGGCAGCACTGGTGTTTGCTCAATTACGTACAGGTGAATTATGCTTTAAGGGGTTGAGTAATATTAGCGACATCATTCCCAACGTCAAGGAATTTGAAAATACCAAAAATATTCCTGTTGTTACCTGGCAAAATCAGCTTCATGAGTGGCGTCAGACATTGCATCATTTGGCAACAGGATTTCGTATGGGTGATGCAGCGGTGGATCCTAAAAAACCGGGGGAAACCTGTAAATACTGTGAATTCACCGCATTATGCCGTATTCATGAACATGATGGATGGGGTCTGGCTTCAGCGCCACAGGAAGAAAATGATGATTAACGCATCACCCATCGTGGATGAAGCACAGCGCCGTGAAGCATTGAGCCCCCAGCGTTCATTCATTGTACAGGCGCCGGCAGGTTCGGGCAAAACCAGTCTCCTAACGCAGCGTTATCTTACATTACTGGCGAATGTTCATCATCCTGAAGAAATAATTGCCATTACATTTACGCGCAAAGCAGCTGCAGAAATGCGTAATCGTATTATTGATGTCTTAAACAAGGCGCGTGAAACATGCCTTGTTGATGAGCATGAGCGTCCCACATGGGAACTTGCCAGAATTGTGCTCGCGCATGATGAAAAAAATGACTGGAACCTGCTGATGCATCCAGCACGCCTGCGCATTCATACTATAGATGCCCTATGCAATACCCTGGCGCGACAAATGCCGGTGCTGTCAAATTTTGGTGCGGCACCTGTTACCACGACGGATATGGATGATTTGTATCGTGAGGCGGCGCGTGAAACATTGGCGCTGCTGGAGAGTGGAGAGAAATGGTCAGATGCCATTGAACGTCTCCTGATCCACCTGGATAACAATGTGAGTCTGGTGGAAGGTTTGTTGGCTAACATGCTCGAAAAGCGTGATCAATGGTTACGCCATGTGACCGGTGCGGTTGATCGGGAGCAACGACGCAACACTCTTGAAAAAGCCTTGTATCATGCAGTAAAAGATGCTCTTGAGGAAACCAGTGGCCATGTACCGGTGGATAGCGGGCATGAACTTCTTGGATTAATGCACTATGCAGCGTCCAACCCGCTTCCTGAAAAAAACGGTTTTATTCAGATACTGGGGAATTACACGTCCTTACCGGAGCCTGAGGTTGCCGATTTACCCGCCTGGATCAGCATTGCTGCGCTATTATTAACAGAGAAAGGAACTTGGCGTAAACAGGCTGACAAGAATATTGGTTTTCCTGCGCCTGACAGCGAGAAAAATGGCAACGCCGCGTTACGCAAGAGCATGAAGGTCCGTTTTAAAACCCTGCTTGAAAATTTTTCACAAAATCATGAAAGTCTGCGTGTTTTTTTAAATGACTTGCGGTGTTTGCCCTCCCTACAATATCGCGATGACCAGTGGGAGATCATGGAGGCGCTGCTGGATCTTTTGCCCATAGCCGTCGCACAGCTTCATGTGATATTTCGTGACAGAGGTCAGGTGGATTTCAGTGAAGTGGCTCAGCGGGCCGTGCAGGCGCTGGGTTCATCCGATCGTCCAACTGACCTAGCGTTGGCCCTGGATTATCGAATACAGCATTTATTAGTGGATGAATTTCAGGATACCTCCTTTGGGCAATATCAATTGCTGGAGCGTCTTATGGCAGGTTGGCAGCAAGGTGATGGGCGTACCCTGTTTCTGGTCGGTGATCCGATGCAATCCATTTACCGTTTTCGTGAGGCGGAGGTGGGGCTGTTCCTGAGGGCACGGGAGCATGGTATGGGTGATATACGGCTGGAGCCCTTGACGTTGCGAGTTAATTTTCGTTCTCAGGCGGGTATTGTTGAGTGGGTGAATAATGCCTTTTCCCGGATTTTCCCCATTGATGAAAATATTTCGAGTGGCGCTGTTACGTACAGTCATTCAACGGCGGTGCATGTGATGGAAGAGGGTGCGGCAGTACATATACACCCATGTTTCGAAAAAAATTCACGTGCAGAAGCGGAACAAGTGGTAACTCTGATCGAACAGGCCCGCAGAATTAATCCCCATGTAAAAATTGCGATTCTGGTGCGTGCGCGTAGTCACCTGAAAGATATAGTTATCGTATTGCAATCGGCAGGGTTGCGGTACATGGCGGTTGAAATCGAAAATCTTGAACATCGTCCTGTTGTTCAGGATTTGTTGGCATTAACACGTGCATTATTAAATCCTGCTGATCGCATTGCCTGGCTGGCCGTGCTGAGAGCGCCCTGGTGTGGATTAACACTGTCTGATTTGCATGTGCTGGCAGGTACGAGGCATAACGCCGCATTACTTGATGTCATGAACGTGGATGAAAATATTGCACAGCTCAGCCTCGATGGTCAGAAACGTCTTATGCATACGCGTCAAATATTACAGGCGAGCCTTGCCCAGCGTCGTCGTCAGGTGCTGCGGATGTGGATAGAAGGGGCATGGTTGGCATTGGGTGGCCTCGCCTGTGTAGACAATGAAACAGACCTGGAAGATGCGGCAGTATTTCTCGATTTGCTGGAGCGCATGCAGCGAGGCGGTGATATTGAGGATATTACCGGTCTGGAAGATCGGCTTAACCGACTGTTCGCGCTACCTGACAGAGAAGCGGGTGAATCCTTGCAGCTTATGACGATCCATAAGGCAAAAGGACTTGAATTTGATATGGTCATTGTACCCGGCTTGGCGCGACGCATGCCCTCTGATGAAGACCGTTTGTTAAGATGGATGGAACGGCCGGCAATATCCGGTAATGAACATGATCTCTTGCTTGCTCCCATTAAGGCGCGAGGGCAGGAGGATGACGCGATTTATGCTCATTTGAAACATGTTGATCATCAAAAGCAACATTATGAAACCGCAAGATTATTATATGTTTCTGCTACTCGCGCCAGGAAAACGCTGCATTTATTTGGTTCTGTGACTATCAATGGAAAAGATGGAACGCTCGGAAAACCTTTGCGTGGTTCCCTGCTTAGCCAATTATGGCCAGTTGTCGAGGCGGAATTTCTGAAGCACATGCCCGAACATACTCATACACCCGAGACACTGCAAAAACATGAGATTTCTATTTCCGGTTATGGTTTGCGCCGGCTTAGTTCCGACTGGCATTTGCCTGAGGTGCCCCAAAATAACATAGTAACATCTGCTCAAGTACCGATGATTCCTGTACCACTTGAAGGCATCGAATTTCTTTGGGCCAGTGACAAGGCGCGACACATTGGTACGGTGGTGCATCGCATGCTGCGACAGATTGCCCGGCAGGGCATTCCCGCCTGGAATAAAAAAGTGTCTGAAATGCATCTCCGTTATCATGCCATGCTGTCTCGCCTGGGCGTTCTTTCTTCAGAGCTTGATGATGCCGTAAAACGTGTAGAAGCGGCGTTACAGGCCACCATTAATGACGAACGTGGCCGCTGGATATTGAATGACCGGCATCTCGACGCGCACTGTGAATATGCCTTGACCGGACTCATTCAGGAAAAACTCACAAGTATCATTATTGACCGTACCTTTATTGACGAACAAGGTACGCGCTGGATTATTGATTATAAAACCGGGCGTCACGAAGGGGGTGATATCAACGCTTTTCTGGATAACGAGCAAAGTCGTTATCGCGGACAACTGGAGCGTTATGCCGAATTAATACAGCGCCAGAATGAAACGCCTACCATCCGGCTGGGTCTTTATTTTCCCTTGATTGGCGGATGGCGTGAATGGTTGTATCGAGGATCCATCTTGCCGATAGAGACTGCCTGAACAACAATTTTATCCTGACTTTTCCTGTAATATTCCTGTTTTTGTATTGGATGTTGTCGTATCTTCCTGGCGCAGCAAAAACGGCGGTGCAGTGCCATCCTTGGCTTGTCCGGAATATACCGTAATGTGTGGGTAAGGAATCTCTATGCCGTGGATGTCGAAGGCGTCTTTGAGTCGTTTGAGGTAGGCGCGGCGGACATTCCATTGTTCTAGTGGTTGTACCTTGAGTCGACAACGAATGATAACGGCTGAATCGGCCCAGTTTTCAACGCCAGCAATTTCAAGTGCTTCCATAATTGAGGTGCTGAATTTGCTGTCTTGCTGCATTTCTGCAGCGACTTTTGTCATGACGTCCATTACTTCGTCCAGTGACTCGCGGTAGGCAACGCCGATATTCATCAAGGCATAGGAATATTCCCGGCTTTTATTTGTTACTGTGTCGATCAGGCCGCTTGGAACAAAGTGTACGTCACCATTGTAATCGCGTAATCGCACATGGCGCAGGGTGACTTCTTCCACCAGGCCGCTTTTTCCTCCTACCATGACGACATCGCCTTTACGTATCTGGTTTTCCAGCAACATGAAGAAGCCGTTGAAGTAGTCCTTGATCAGACTCTGTGCGCCGAAACCTACGGCAATACCCGCTACACCCGCCGCACCGAGTATGGGCGCAATGTTGATTCCTAGCTCGCTGAGCACCAGCATGCCCGCTACCAGTGTAATGATGACTGATACCATGTAACGAAACGCACGCTCCAGTGTTTCAAGCCGTTTTATTTCTTCCGTGTCGGTTCTGTCGCGGCTGACACGTTCACGTAGGAGGCCGATCACGCTTTTTAATACGCGTGACAGAATGCTGGCCGCGATCAGAATGATAAGTATCTTGAGTGCTGATTTCACCATGGGGCTCCAATCGGCTACGGCACGTAAATAAGCAAGTATTTCTTCCATCATGGTTGATGCTCCTGAATGTCAACGTCAGAATTGCAAAACGGCGACGGGAAATGCTGTGAGTAACTCTGCCACAGCCAGGGTCGTTGTATTATTTTCCCATGTGGCGTTCACAATTTCAGTTGTCGTACGTGTTGTGTGAGTGTGGTTTGAGGAATGGCTGCATATGCTCCATTTCTGTAAGTAACCGTTGATGTCGATGATATCTGCGCCTTGCACTGCCCATTGTTCCAGTAATAAGCGCAGGTCCGTGCAGTCACCCATGCCCCACTGAGGTTCGGAACGCACGGCATATAGTTGTACGGCAGGGCCCCAGACACGATTGGTGCCAGTGATCGCGGCAGATTGATAGTATGTAGTGGGCGCAACGATGAACGCTTGTGCGGCAAGTATCTCTTTTGCGTGTGACAGTTCAAGTCGATGATACCCCGGTGCAGGAGATACCGGTATCTCAAACTGCCAGGCAGTGTGCGCTACACCATCAATTTTTCGGGTTTCGAGTTGGGGTAATTGCGCTGGTCGGAATCGACCACCATGATTGCCACCGTCTTCCAGCGCCAGGTTCCATGTCAACTCTTTGTCAGCATAGGTGTCTGGCATGACCGGACGTATTTGCGCTGTTCCCGTGCGTAGTACGGTCACGGGTTCGAGCATATGTTGCCACGGGTGCAGTTCATGCTTTGCTATGGCAAGAGTAATTTTTTCCAGTGTGAAGACATCAATTCCCATGGTGGTGAGCAGGGCACGCTGGGTTGCTGGAGAGGTCATGTGCTGTTTATCGACATACCCTGGCAGGATTCCCGCCAGGGTACTTAGCTGTGTCAACAACGTAAGCTCATTCATCATGTTCTTCCTGATAGCAAATCACCGCAAATTCGGGCTACATACCCAGATGGTAGCATGTGCTCGAGGCGTGCCGCGCTGTAGATAGGGTGGTGTATCGATAGGCGCATCGCCTGGATGCAGGAGGATAATACGGCATTATTATGTCGTTATTGATTTTCAGGCACTCTGGGGCGCCATCAAGCTGAGGGAAAATGCCGATAATATTTAATTATTATAATGCATTATCGTTAATCAGGGAAGTGATGCGCAAGGAATGAGGGTTGTTGCAGGCAAGGCAGATTGTGTTAACGACCGCCTGTTCATTGTCGCGTACTTGATCATGGGTAGTGATGCAAGCTATATGCAGAGCCTATGGTGAGTGTGCACACGAATCGCAGAGAGGGTGTTAACGGTCTCAATGGCAAATCAGAACAAATGGCCTGCTATGTGCACAAGCTGTAAATAACAGGGTAAGACACCCGCCCTTCGCATGGGAGAGGCGTGTGTTTGGAAAAGAGAAGCCCTGAGAACGCCGGGGGGAGTTTTCAGGGCTTCCTGGTACTACTAGACCATGCTTTTAAGGGCTTTCAAGGCTTGTACCTTGACGACCACAGAGGCGGGTTTGGCCTTGAACATGGTTTCTTCACCGGTGAAGGGGTTAATGCCCTTGCGTGCTTTACGCGCCGGTTTGTTAAGGGTTTTGATTTTAACCAGACCCGGCAGGGTAAATACGCCAGCGGCACCTTTTTTAATGTGGCGGCTAATCACAGAAGACAATTCCTGCAATACGGCTGCAGTTTGCTTTTTAGGTACGCCGGTCGTTTCGGAGAGCGTAGTGAGTAACTGTGATTTGGTCAGGGGAGTGCGAAAGGCGGTTGTTGCAGCGGGCTTGGCTTTTACAGCGGCTGCGGGTTTTTTCACGGATTTGGTGCTGCTTTTCTTCTTTACGGCCATGTATTAATCCTCGATCATGACTAGATTGATTACCAAAGTGAATATCAGCGCCTTTTCTTGGAAAAAGCTTGCCGAATAGTAACTGAGATATTTATAAAAGATCAAGGGGGTAAGCTTTTTTATGCTAAAAAATTAACAATCCCCATGGTATTATGGGGTACGATGGAGCCAATTCAATAAAAAATAGTGATGCCGATGATTGAAGCAGACCGCCTGATTAGCCCTGCCAGCCTGCGGGAAGACGAGGTAATTGACCGCGCCATTCGTCCTGCAAAACTGGCGGATTATACCGGCCAGCATTCGGTGCGCGATCAGATGGAGATATTTATTCATGCCGCTCGGGGGCGTGGCGAGGCGCTGGATCATACGCTTATTTTTGGCCCTCCCGGACTGGGCAAAACTACATTGGCCAATATTATTGCCAATGAAATGGGCGTGAATATTCGCCATACTTCCGGCCCGGTGCTGGAGCGCCCCGGTGATTTAGCGGCAATTCTGACGAACCTGGAGCCGCGTGATGTGCTCTTTATTGATGAAATCCACCGTCTTAGCCCCATTATCGAAGAAACGTTGTACCCCGCCATGGAAGATTATCAGCTCGACATCATGATTGGTGAAGGGCCTGCCGCACGTTCCATCAAGCTGGATTTGCCGCCCTTTACACTGGTGGGTGCGACGACACGTGCGGGTTCGTTGACCTCACCATTACGTGATCGTTTTGGCATTGTGCAGCGTCTTGAATTCTACTCTGTGGAGGATCTTACGACTATTATTGAGCGTTCAGCACGCATTTTAGGTGTATCCCTTGACCAGGAGGGTGCTCGTGAAATTGCACGACGCGCACGCGGCACGCCACGCATTGCCAATCGTTTGTTACGACGAGTGCGTGATTTTGCCGAGGTCAAGGCCGATGGTTGTATTATTCAGACGATTGCTGACCGGGCACTGAATTTGCTGGGAGTTGATATGCATGGGTTTGACAGCATGGATCGGCGACTGCTGCTTGCCATCATGCAAAAATTCGAGGGTGGCCCGGTTGGGGTAGACAGCCTGGCAGCAGCCATTAGTGAAGAGCGCGGCACCATCGAAGATGTGTTGGAGCCCTTTCTGATTCAACAGGGATTCATGATGCGTACCTCGCGTGGCCGCATGGCGACCCGACATGCCTACCTGCACTTTGGTCTGGCGCCACCGGTACGTGACGATATACTGGCGACAGATCTGTTTAATGATCGCAGCGGGGACACCGTCACTTGAAACCGGGTGCTATTCCGCCACCTGAATCTACCCCGGAATCCCTGGAGTCCCTCAAGCAGCCACGGCGACCGCGCGGTAATTTCATGAATTTTTATCGCCTTAAATCGGTGCTTACCCTGATTTTGATCGGGTTTGCCGTGGTTGCCCTGCCGTTGGTGCTGGCATTGGGCGTGGCCGTCTTTTACGTGGATAAACTGGTCGAGCAAAGTGAACAGGCCGTAGAGCAGACGGTGCAGGTGACTAACCATAGCCGCATTCTGGTGGAAGATATTACTGCCATGGAGCGTAGCGCCCGGCAATTTTTAGTGCTGGATGATCAGGCCATGTTTGGCGCGTATGTCAGGGCCCATCAGGAGATGTTACAAACCGTGGCCATGCTGGAAACGCTTCAGCTGGAGAAAACGCAGCGTGAAAAACTTGATGCGCTGAAGGGCAAGGCGCAAGCCCTGTTCAAAAAGCTAAGCGTGCATACCAATGTTCCGGCCACAGAGAGCATGAAGGCCGTGTCGGAGTTTTTTGAGCTATCGGACATGGCCCAGGCTATTTTTACCGAAAGCAGTGAACTGGTGGATCGCAAGGTTGCAATCCTGCAGCATACGGCCGGCAAGGCGCAGAAAATATTGGTATGGTCAGCTCTGGCGCTCATTCCCTGGGTGATTGGCCTGATCTGGGTGTTTACACTGCTCATCACGCGCCCCATCAGGCATATAGATCAGGCGATTCGTCAGTTGGGGGATGCCAAATTCTCGACGCCCATTGCGATCACTGGCCCGCAGGATCTGGAGTCATTGGGGCGGCGTCTCGACTGGTTGCGGCTGAGGCTCATCAAGCTGGAGGAAGACCGACGCAAGTTTTTGCGCAATATTTCGCATGATTTGAAAACGCCACTGGCGGCGATTCGTGAAGGCAGCGAACTGCTAACCGATGAAGTCAGCGGAAAACTTACCGAGGAGCAGCGAGACATTGCACGTATCCTGCGACAGAATGGCATTCAGTTGCAGCGTATGATCGAGGACTTGCTGAATTTCAGTATTGCGGGCGCACGCAGCGCCCGGGTTGAGTTCAGCCCGGTGAAATTACACGAACTGATTGATCGCGTGATAGACGATCATCGGCCCGTATTAAAGTCAAGAAATATCACCTTGAAAAAGGACTGCCTGGAGTTGACGGTGGCAGGCGACAGGGAAAAATTGCGGGTGGTGATTGATAATTTATTATCGAATGCGGTTAAATATACGCCGCCTGCCGGGACTATACAGATACGTCTTGCGCGCGCCAGCAATCCTGAATACCATACCGGCATCTCCACGGAAGCGGATATGGTGGTGCTGGATGTGATTGATACCGGGCCGGGTATTCAAACCAATGAAAAAGATAAAATATTTGAAACATTTTATCGGGGTGAGATTCCCCATGATGGATACATCAAAGGCAGTGGTTTGGGTTTGTCCATCGCAAAGGAATATGTAATGGCGCATGAGGGAAGCATTGAGGTTATTGAAGATGCGGCTGTTACGCGTGGCGCACACCTGCGCGTTACCTTACCGATTAGCAGGGCATGATGAAAAAGAACCTTATTTTTCTGGGATTATGGTTAAGTGGGCTGATGCTTGCCGGATGTTCCGTAGTGCCCCCCCACGTTTATGATCAATACGGGAGTATTGCGCCCCTGACAGCGTACTTTCGCTATATCACAACGCTGTCCCCCGAGCTCCTTGCCAAGGAAGGCGTACGGGCTGAACAGACTTTTAAGGACAGGCGCGGGACGGATGAGCGAATTAAGCTGGCCATGCTGTTGGGAATGCTGCTCCCGCAGGAAAAGCGTGATGAGGCACGTGCGGTACGCCTTCTGGATGGTTATATTAATGATAATACCGTTGAAAATGAGGTGCTTAAAGATTACGTGTATGGATTACGCCATCTCATGGCAAAGCGGCAGGAAACGGCGGAGCGTGAAAATGCGCTTAAAGAGCGTTATAATGCTCTTGAAGCTGAACAGAAGGGATTGAAGGAACGCTACTCAAGTCTGGAAGCGAAGCTGCGTGAGGAAACGGCTCGCAGTCGCGAGGAAGCCGCGCGTAGCCGTGAAGAAGCTGCCCGGAATGAAGACTTGCAGCTCAAGCTCAATACCCTCAAGGCCATTGAAGAGAGTATTCGCAGAAGGACGAAATAAACAGACCATGTTAAATACCGCTAGAAAAAAAGTATTGGTAGTGGATGATGACCCGGGGTTGTTGCGGCTGCTGGATATTCGTCTGAAAACGGCCGGCTACGAGGTCATTACCGCAGACAGCGGTGAACAGGCCTTGGCTAAAATGACGGTCGCTCGCCCTGATGTTACCATCACCGATTTGCGCATGGGCGGCATGGACGGATTGGCGCTGTTTGATGCCATTCATGATCGTGATCCTACCTTGCCCGTGATTATTCTGACAGCGCATGGTTCTGTACCCGATGCGGTGCATGCCATGCGGCGCGGGGCATTCAGCTTTCTGACCAAGCCGTATGACAGTAAATCCTTACTGGATCACGTTGAAAAAGCATCGCGCCTCAACGGTGATCATCAGCAGGCAGAGTCATCCCAGCAGGACACCCAATGGCGTCAAAGTATTATTACCCGCAGCCCATTAATGGAAGATGTGCTGGGCCAGGCGCGCCTGGTGGCCAGCAGTGATGCCAGTGTTTTTATTCATGGTGACAGTGGTACAGGTAAAGAACTGCTTGCCAAGGCCATTCATAAGGCCAGCCCTCGTAACGCCATGCCGTTTGTTGCTATTAACTGTGCAGCCATGCCGGAGTCGCTGCTTGAATCCGAACTATTTGGTTATGCGAAAGGTGCTTTTACCGGCGCTACCAAAAATCACAAGGGTTTATTTGAGGCGGCCGACAGAGGCACCTTGTTCCTGGATGAAATAGGTGACATGCCGCTGGCATTCCAGGCCAAACTGTTGCGGGTATTGCAGGAGCGTGTGGTGCGTCCGGTGGGCTCTACGCAAGGCGTGCCGATAGATGTGCGTGTTATCTCGGCGTCTCACCGCAATCTCGAAGAGCAGATGGCCAAGGGCGATTTCCGTGAGGATTTATATTACCGGCTGAATGTCGTGACCCTGGAATTACCCGCATTGGCGCAACGGCGTGAAGATATACCGCTGCTTGCGACGCGTTTTCTTGCTCATCTGGCAGATAAAAATAAAAAGAATCTGGAAGGTTTTTCCTCTGAAGCCATGGAGCTGTTGGTCATTGCGCCGTGGCCGGGAAATGTTCGGCAGCTTCTCAATGTAGTCGAGCAGATGGTCGCCCTGTCTACGTCGCCGATTGTTCCCGCAAAACTGGTGCAAAAAGCATTGCGCGAGAAATCTTCGGATATCCCGTCGTTGGTGGAAGCCAAGGGGCGCTTTGAGCGGGAATATCTTGCCCAGCTTCTGCAAATTACAAATGGTAATGTGACGCAGGCGGCTCGTCTGGCCAAGCGCAACCGTACTGAATTTTACAAATTACTGCATCGTCACCATCTTGATCCTGCCTTGTTTAAATCTGCTTCATAATCTCGCCCGTTTTTGTTGATCCACGCCAGCCTCTCAGGCTGGAATCAGTGATATGACGTAATGAGGTTTAAGCGTCTCTTTTTTGAGACACTTAAACCTCATTAAAATCATGTGGATACCTTTGGCTCCCGAAATTGCGTTTCAATATGGCAACGCCTGCTGGTCGTTTCGTGGCCATAAATGCTGGTTTTTTGCCATGGCATAGTCTTAAAATCATATTAAATTATTGATATTTAATAATTTAATATTTATTGGCACGACACTTGCTTTAATGTAAACAGCTAGGGAGTTTTTATTATCCAGGGATTGGATTTTGTTTACTTGCATGTAAGTGGGATCGTGCTTTCCCTAAGGAAGGGGTTTTATTTGTCACCCCTCCAGAGGGGGGTGGTGAATAGGGTTATAAGTTACGAGGATGATGTGATGGATAGAGCACTTTTTCGGAAAAAAAGGAATTTACTTATGTACCATAAAGAAAACGTATTTTTGAACTGGATATTGGTTGGGTTGTTAATTGTTTCTGGTGCCGCTTTTGCTCAAGGTGTTATGGGTGATGGCAAGGATGCAACACCTGATTTTGCCAAGCTCGATATTGATGCTGATGGTTTTGTAACAGCCGCCGAAGCCCGGCAAGCCTCAGGGCTCTCCGAGATGTTTGGAAGTGTGGACAGTAACAGTGATGGCAAGCTGGATGCTGGTGAATATGCCGAGTATCAGGCGCAGGTAAAAAGCGGCGCATCTTCGAGCCATTGAGGATATTGCAGTAACTAAAAGTTTCCCTGCCTTTTTTCAAGCGTATCTTTGCTTGAAAATCTGGCTGCTCTTTTCAGAGCGGCATAGGCAGGCCCGGTGTTTTACCCCCCTTGTGCGGCTGAATAAGCCGCATTTTTTTTGCCTGTTCTTAATGAGGGCGGGGGAGATCGGGCGTTACCCTTGATGTATATTCATGATAGTATTACCCTCTTTGCCAGAGAAAGTTCGGGTAATTTCGTCCTGATGTTTTCAGGCTGACATAAGACGAAGCGCATGGCCCTGTAATGTTACGTGTGTTTTCATCATTCGGTGTGTGAACCTAGATGGCGTCATGTTAATAGTATTGAAGAATGGTGGGGAGCCCTCTGGCGGTGTATCAATTTCAATGGCCTGTACGGGTTTACTACGAAGATACTGATAGCGGTGGTGTGGTCTACTATGCTAATTATCTGAAATTCATGGAGCGGGCGCGCAGTGAGTGGTTGCGTAGCCTGGGTGTGGAACAAGATGCTCTGCTGGCCCGCGAAGGCGTGATTTTTGCGGTTCGGTCGGCGCACCTGGAGTATCTGAAGCCGGCACATTTCAATGATCTACTGTCCGTGAGCGTCATTGTTGAGCAGTGGGGGCGCGCCAGTATCACTTTTGAGCAGCAGGTGGTGCGATCTGCCACGCCACCTGTCCGCCATGACAATGACCGGGAACCCCTGTTATGTTGTACCGGGCGTGTTAAAATCGCTTGTCTGGATAGCAGTACCTTGCGCGCTCGTCCTATCCCGTCTACTATCCGCACAAGAATTTCTGTTGGAGATGTTTCGTGACTGCTGATTTATCGTTGTTGCACCTGGTTGTTAATGCCAGCGTGTTAGTGCAGCTGGTGATGTTGTTATTGCTGGTAATATCCGTGGTGTCATGGAGCATGATTTTTCGCAAATGGGCCGCGATGAAAAATGCCCGTCGGGCGGCGGTTGAGTTTGAAACACGGTTCTGGTCAGGCAGTGATTTAAACAGCCTGTATCGCGAAGTGACCCAAAAACAGGGAGCCTTGTCGGGCCTGGAAGGCATTTTTGGAGCGGGTTTCAAGGAGTTTGCACAATTACGTAAACAGTCGAGTGCTGATCCGATGGCTGTGCTGGAAGGGTCTCAGCGCGCCATGCGTGTGGCGCTGAGTCGCGAGATTGACGTGCTGGAAACACATTTGCCGTTTCTTGCGACCGTCGGTTCCACCAGTCCTTATATCGGTCTGTTTGGCACCGTGTGGGGGATCATGAATTCATTCCGTGGCTTGGGTAACGTGCATCAGGCAACGCTGGCGATGGTCGCTCCCGGTATTGCCGAGGCGCTGATCGCGACGGCCATGGGGCTGTTTGCGGCGATACCGGCAGTGATTGCCTATAATCGTTACAATAATGATGTGGAGCGCCTGATTAATCGTTATGAAACCTTTCTTGATGAATTTTCTACGCTCTTGCAGCGGCATGCTCATCAGGCTGTGGGATAGTGCGCATGTTGAGTGAACTGTACAGGCATTCTCCGGCGCGATCATTGCGCGCATTTATAACATACCCAGGTTAGCCATGGCACGCCCCCGTATCCGCAAGCGCCCCATGGCTGAAATCAACGTCGTGCCCTACATTGATGTTATGTTGGTGCTGTTGGTTATTTTCATGATTACGGCACCTTTGCTCACGCAGGGTGTCAAAGTGGAGTTGCCCAGGGCAGATGCCGCGCCGGTGGAAAATGAAAACGAGGAGCCCCTGATCGTTACCATAGATGCTGCGGGAAATTATCATTTGAACATTGGCGATGATAACCGCAAAGGGGTTGAAGCTGAGGTGTTAAAAAAACGGGTTTCTATCGTGTTGCGGCGTAAACCCGGGACGCAGGTGCTGGTGCGGGGTGACAAGGATGTGAATTACGGTAAAGTCATTACGGCCATGGCGCTGCTGAAGCAGGCGGGTGTAGAAAGTGTGGGGCTGGTAACCGAACCTGCAGATAAAGTAACCCGATAATCATGCATGGTTATACCCGCATGACTACAAAGGAATCTTCGAGTTCGCACGTACCCAATTTACGTGCGGTAGGCTATGCAGTGCTGGTGCATGTGGCATTAATTGCGTTGCTGGTAGTGAGCCTGGACTGGGCACCTAAAGTGACCTCCAAACCCCCGATGCAGGTCATGCAGGCCGTGGTCATGGATGAACCGCAGTTGCTGCGTGCTTCAGCTAAAAAAGAGCCTGACCCACGCCCGCAGGAGCAGGAACGATTACAGGCACAGAAAGAACAACAGCGTCGTGAGGAACAAAAACAGCAGGAGCGTGTCCAACAGCAGGCCGAGGAAAAAGAGCAGCAAAAACGGACTATTGCCGGGCAGGAAGTGCTCAAGAAGCAGCAGGCCCTGCGTCAGGAAAACCTGAAAAAAGAGCAGGAAGTGCGGGAAAAGCAGGCGGCACAGGAAAAAAAGGACAAACAGACCGCCGAGCTGGAGGCAAAACGTAAAGCCGAGGCAGAGCATCAGGCGGAACAAAAGCGCCGTGCCGAAAACAAGCGTCGTATTGAAGCGGAAGAAGACGCCTTGCAGGAACAGCTTGCGGCAGAGCAGCAACGTCGTGATAGTGAGCGTGAAAGAGCAGCAAAAACAGCGCTGGCTAAATTCAGCATACTCATCAAGCAAAAAGTAGAGCGCAACTGGTTGCGTCCACAAACGGCGCGCCAGGGGATGTCATGCAAAGTGCTGGTGCGTTTGACTGCCAAGGGTGAAGTATTGCTGGCGCGCGTGGTAGAAAGCAGCGGTGACACTGCCTATGATCGGTCAGTGGAAGCGGCCGTATATAAAGCTTCACCGTTGCCGTTGCCTCCGGACGTGACGTTATTTGATTATTTTCGTGAAATTAATTTTGTATTCAAACCCGAAGAGTAAGGCATGATATTGCGGAAAATAACACTGTTGTTTTTGTTGCTGGGCATGGTGTTGACGCACCCCGCCCGCAGCGCGCTGACGATTGAAATTACCGGGGGTACGGAAGGCGCTCAACCGATTGCGATTGTGCCGTTTGGCTGGGACGGCGGAGGTGGATTGCCGGCGGATGTTGCCGAGATTATTGCTGCTGATTTGCATCGTAGCGGTCATTTTGCCCCATTGCCCAAAGAGGATTTGATTTCGCAGCCGCATGAAGGGCCGCGCATTAATTTTGCGGACTGGCGAGCGTTGGGTACGCCTAATATTGTGGTGGGTAAAATACGCCCCTCAGGCGGTGGTTATATGGTGCAGTTTCAATTATTTGATGTCTTCAAGGGCGTTCAGCTGACGGGTTACAGTATTGCGTCGAATGCTCAGGAGTTGCGCCGTACGGCCCATCAAATCAGTGATCTGATTTATGAAACGCTTACCGGGCAGCCCGGTGCGTTCGCAACTCGGATCGCGTACGTTACCGAGACCCAAGTGGGAGGGAAGAGCCGTTATTCATTGTACGTGGCGGATGCGGATGGCTACAATCCGATTCCTGTACTGCATTCTCCTGCGCCCTTGATGTCGCCCAGCTGGTCGCCGGATGGCAAGCAATTAGCCTATGTGTCGTTTGAGCGTCATCGCTCTGAAATCTATATTCATGACCTTGCCACGCGGCAGCGTGATCTGGTGGCTTCTTCGCAGGGCCTCAATAGTGCGCCGGCATGGTCGCAGGATGGGCGGCGCATGGCATTGGTGTTATCCAAGGACGGCAATCCCGAGATTTATATTTTAAATATAAAAGACAAGACATTGTATCGAGTCACAAACAACCCGGCGATTGATACTGAACCTTCCTGGATGCCGGGGGGTACCCAATTGGTATTTACTTCAGATCGTGGGGGTAAGCCCCAGATTTATCAGGTTTCTGTTAATGGTGGAAAATCGAAACGCCTCACATTTGAGGGGGACTATAACGCGCATGGCGTCGTGTCGCCGGATGGGCGCTTCCTGACCATGGTGACTGGGCAGGGGAGTCGTTTCCGTATTGCAGTTCAAAATCTAAGCAACAACGAGTTGCGTATTTTAACCGATACGCGGCTTGATGAGTCCCCGAGTTTCGCCCCCAACGGTGCTATAATTGTGTATGCTACCGAGGTGGGTAATCGGGGGGTATTGGCAATGGTGTCTCTGGACGGCGCTGTGCGTCAGCGCCTCACTCAGACAGAAGGGGATGCGCGCGAGCCTGCGTGGGGGCCGCAGACCCATCGTATTAAACCGTAATTAATTAAAATGTAAAAAATAAAGGAGCATGTTTTTATGAAGCGTTATATGAACTTATTAATGGTTTTGGTTCCTGTAGCCGTGCTGGCGGGGTGTTCATCAACAAAAGTGGCAGAAAAACCCGCACCGGTAGAAGATCGTACCGCCGCTGTAGCCACTACAAAACCCTCTGCACCAGTAACTTCGGGTGTTGAGGTGCTTGCGGCACCTGACAAGGGGAATTTTTCAGGAGATGCAGTGGTTGATCCGATGAAGGATGCCACAGGCCTGCTCGGCAAAAAAGTCGTTTACTTCAAGTTTGATAGCAGTGAGATTCTTGACGATGGTCTTGCCATTGTTGATGCACACGCTGCCCATATGATTAAAAACACCAAGCTCTCGATAACGCTGGAAGGCCATGCTGATGAGCGTGGTTCACGTGAGTATAATCTTGCGCTGGGTGAAAACCGCGCCAAATCGGTCCAGCAATTGATGCAGCTTCGCGGTGTACCCGCCAGCCGAATCAGTGTTGTCAGTTTTGGTGAGGAACGTGCAATCGATATGGGACATGACGAGTCCGCATGGGCCAAAAATCGTCGCGTTGAACTGGTTTACAAGTAACGAGAATTAAAATAATCGTGATGCGGGGGTGGCAGGTTTATGTAGGTGTGATGGTGCTGGCGGCAGCCAATTTGAGCCTGACTACGTTGGCTCATGGTGCTGCCCCGGTGGTCAATCCACCTTCTTCCATTGTGTCGGTTGCACCGCCGCCAGCCGCGCCTGATAAGGTGGCGACGCTTGAAGCGCGTGTTGCCAAGCTCGAGTTGTTGCTGCAAAGTCAGGTGTTGGCGGATATGCTGGTGCAATTGACAAAATTGCAGGAAGAAACGCAACGTCTGAACGGTGTTGCTGAACTGCATGCACATGAAATAGACGGTATTAATAAGCGTCAGCGTGATGCTTATCTCGATATTGACCGTCGTCTACGAGAGGTCGAGAAGGGATTGGCCGCCAGAGAGGCATCGCCTCGTGTCGATTCCGATATGGAAAAGGGGGCGGTGTTATCGGTTCCTTCGGGCACGCCGGCGGTGGTGGCCTCGCCACCGCAGGCGTCTGCGTCGGCAAAAGGTTCAGCGCCTGCCATCAAGGCGCTGGATGTTCCGCGGGAGCAGGTCATGTATCAGCGGGCGCTGGATGCCCTGAAGGCAGGTCGTCATGATCAGGCCATTACCGATTTTCAGGAGTTTCTGGTTCAGTATGGCAAGAGTGATTTTGCCAGTAATGCGTACTATTGGTTAGGTGAAGCCAATTATGCGACACGTCGCTATGAGGCGGCGGCAACGCATTTCAGGAAAATCATTGAAGCGTATCCGGACAGCAATAAAATTGCCGATTCCAGACTGAAACTGGGATTTACCCATTATGAAATGGGAGAGCGCGAGCAGGCACGCAAAATATTAAATGAGGTTGTTTCACTCTATCCTAATACCCGGGCGGCCCAATTGGCGAACGAGCGTTTGCAGAAGATAAAAAGCGACAGTAGATAAATTTTCGTGCGCTGTGCCTCGTGTGCAGTTGTACTAATGGCGTGACAATGCACCCCGTACCTCATCAGACAGCCATGCCGGACGCCGGGCAACCCCTGCAATCAAAAAGCCAGACAAGCCTGCGTATCACGGAAATATTTTATTCGCTGCAAGGCGAAACGCGCACGGTCGGGTTACCTACGGTATTTGTGCGCCTGACAGGTTGTCCTCTGCGTTGCCAGTATTGTGACACGGCATATGCATTTCAGGGTGGGCAATCCATGTCGTTGCCAGAGGTGCTCTCCCAGGTGGCGGGCTACGCACCGCATTATGTCACGGTTACCGGTGGCGAGCCGCTGGCACAAAAAGCCTGTCTGCATTTATTGAGTGCGCTGTGTGACGCAGGATATGAAGTATCACTTGAAACCAGTGGTGCTCTGGATGTGTCAGCGGTGGACGCACGCGTTATCAAGGTGGTGGATCTTAAAACACCCGATTCCGGTGAGTCAGATAAAAATCTGTATGATAATGTTGAGCATCTTGCGCAACACGATCAGGTGAAGTTTGTGTTATGTAGTCGGGAAGATTATCTGTGGGCCAAGGACATTATGGCACGTTATAATCTGGTTACCCGCTGTGAAATCCTGTTTTCACCCAGCCATCAACAGATGACCGCTACCCTGTTGGCAGACTGGATTCTCCAGGATCGTCTACCCGTACGTTTACAGATTCAGCTGCATAAATATCTGTGGGGTAATACGCCTGGCAAGTAGTGGCGGATACAGATACAAAAGATGAAACAGCCAGAACCGCAAATAAGACAATCACAACAGAAAGCCGTGGTATTAGTCTCCGGGGGACTCGATTCGGCGACCATTTTGGCGTTGGCTCATTCTCAGGGTTTTGTTTGCCATGCATTGAGCTTTGATTATGGTCAGCGCCATCGTGCTGAACTGGTGGCCGCCGCAGCGCTTGCAAAGACATTGGGCGCGATCGAGTACAAGACGATAACGCTGGATCTGGCGGGCATAGGTGGTTCGGCACTGACTGACGCTTCAATTGCCGTGCCTGAACTGCCTACAGAAGGCATTCCCGTGACCTATGTGCCGGCACGGAATACCGTGTTTCTGGCATTGGCATTGGGATGGGCTGAGGTATTGCAGGCAAACAATATTTTTATTGGCGTTAACGCGGTGGATTACTCGGGTTATCCGGATTGCCGGCCGGAATATATCGCTGCATTTCAAGCGTTGGCTAATCTGGCGACCCGGGCAGGTGTGGAGGGCCAGCCCATTACGATTCAAACACCGTTGTTATCACTGTCCAAGGCCGAGATTATTAAGGAAGGACTTCGTTTAGGGGTGAATTACAGTTTAACAGTATCATGTTATGCCGCTGACGATCAGGGGCGTGCATGCGGGGTGTGTGACGCCTGCCGTCTGCGGAGAGCGGGCTTCCAGGCGGCGGGGTTAGCCGATCCTACCCGTTATCGCTCATCGGATTCCTGATTTTTCACTTTAAACGGTAGTCGAGCGGTCACAATGGCGGTATAATAATGCCGCTTCAATCGATACGGTAGACGAGCCCTTGTGGGTTATCTCGCCGTTATCAAGTCAGTTTTTTCTCTCATGGGCCGTTAGCTCAGTCGGTAGAGCAGCGGACTTTTAATCCGTTGGTCGCTGGTTCGACCCCAGCACGGCCCACCAATCAAATCACACCTCTGGCCAGATATCCTGTCCGATGTGGATGATTCTCACGCATGGCGGGTATCCCTGTCATTTTACAACGACTGATGTTTACTCCATTTTTTGATCTGCTCACATAGCGTTTGAGCCGATACCAAAGGTTGGGTTACTGTAATCGTCAATACGCGTGCCATTTCTGCAGCAGTGAGTGGCTCGTGGTGGGCAAGCTGATGTTCCAGTACCTCAAGATCGGCATCCGATGCATCATGGCCGTCACGCATGCGTTGGATAATACGGGTGCGTAATACGGCTTCAGGTGCCTGAAAATCAAGAATGATAAAGGGTATCTTCATGTTATCAGCAAGGCGATGAAATAATTCGCGTTGTTCCTGCGTCAGGAAAGCGGCATCAATGATGACCGGATAGCCCGATTGGATCACGGTATGTGCAAGATCAGCCAGATAAGCATAGGTGCGTTGGCTGGCAGCGGTGGTGTACAGACCCCTGTTAATGCTGGGTGATGAACGTGCTTGCAGTGGAAGATGAGCTATCCGTTTGCGTTCGATGTCCGAGCGCAGGCGAATGGCGCCCAGTGATTCAAGTAATAACTGAGTACATGTGGTTTTTCCTGACCCCGACAGGCCATGGGTGATGATCAGGGGCGTGCCATGGCGCTGTGTATAATGTTCGGCCAGGTTGACGTAATTTTTGTATTGCTGGTAAGCGATGGGTTGCTGAGCCGGGTTAACCTGTACCTGTACCTGTTGCGTTATGCGTATACAGGCTACCTTGGCACGCACCAGGGCGCGATATACTTGATAGTAACGTAATACCTGTAGTCCGGCGTAATCTCCGGTGAGTTGTAAATAAGCATTCAGAAAGCGCCATGCCAGTGCCTGGTGAGTGTGGCTATCGAGATCCATGGTCAGAAAAGTGATTTCACTGATGACGTCTATCCAGCGCAGATTTTCGTTGAATTCCAGGCAATCAAACAGGATGATGCTGCCTTGCAGCAACGCCATGTTTCCCAAATGCATATCGCCATGACACTCCCGAATGAAGTGATTATTTTTTCGCGATTGGAAGATGGATTCATGCCGATGGAATTCGGCCTCACTCCAGATACGTAGTTGCTCGAGCTGGTTAATATCGAGCGTGGTCGTCAGGTGTGGCTGGATTTGTGAAAAATTTTCCATGACGGGTTGATGGATTTTTGCAGGTAGTCCATACAGGGAGTCTGGTTCTGCAATGGCGATGCTATCGTGAAACACCGACACAATTTCAGCAAGCTGATCAATATGTGTTGATAGTAGCCGCCCCTGGGCGACCATGTGATCCAGCTGCGCTTGTTGTGAAAACTGCTGCATTTTCACGGCGTATTCGATCGGTGCGCCTGAGCCGCCGAGCATGGGGCTATTTTCATTGCCAGTGATGGTAATCACCCCAAGGTATATATGTGGCGCGAGGCGTCGATTCAGACGTAATTCCTCGGTGCAATAGTAATGGCGTTTTTCAAGTGTTGAAAAATCCAGAAAGCCCAGGTTCAGGGGTTTTTTTATTTTGTAGGCATATTGCCCGGTTAGTAATACCCATGAAATATGGGTTTCGATAATTTCAAAACCCTGTACAGGGTGGTTATATAACGCAGGATTTTGCAATGCGTACAGAAGCGTAGTCGTGGTGGCGGAATCCGTGGTATTCATCAACGGTGGCGCGGAGAATCGGCTCTTAATCTGTTTTTGGCGCGATGACGCAAGGTTTTATAGATGACAGCGGATGTGACTAATAATCCCATGATGGTTATCCCTGCGAAGGCCAATGGAAACTGCTCAATGATTTTTTGAATTTTCTCAAGATTCATGCTGTGCTCGGACTGTCAGGAACTATGTAGTTTTTTCCGGCAGGTTTCCTGTAACTTATGCCATAGATCACCGTAAAAATTTTTAACTATACGCAGTAGTGTCAACATGGATTTAAAAAAGCTGTCGGGATGATAGCCGGGATTGTTCCAGGCATCGACACGTCCAAACAAATGCCAGTTCAACCATCGTTCCTGAGGTAAAGTCAGGGACACAAAGCTTACTGTCACAATATTCCCTGTGCAGTTTACCACATGAACTTCGATGGGTATTTGTTCGGGGGTAGCGATGCCAGTGAATGCCAATGCCTCGGCATCGTGGATGTTCAATGTGAGGATATCGCCTTCCTGAACATGGGCGAACTGAAATTTTTCCGGTATGGAAATGCGCATGCCATGTAGTGAGGCATCTTCCATTCGAACGGGTACGAGTTGGTTGTGAATGCACAGCGTGGCGGGTAAATGCAGCTCGGTAATACGGGGTGATGCGCGGCGCTGGGGGCGTTCCCAGGCAGTGGCGACGGCTACCGAGAGAATCAGGATGTTGTATAGGTTCCAGAACATATTCAATAAAATGGCACTGATCCATTCGTCTGATCCAAACACCAGTCGCCATATGGCAATGCCATTGGCAATCCAGGCGATACTCAGGAAGATTAAAAAGGGACGGGCGATCGCTAGATCATAAAATCCTTGATCCAGGAGTTGCCCTTTGGGGGTGACTTTAAATGTGCCCCGTTTGGGACCGAATAATGTCACGAGTGTTGGCTTTAAAATGTACCACGATGTAACGGTTTCATACACATCACCCCAGAAGGTATGACGATATTGTCCGTACAGTCGTGACGTAATGATTTGTGTCATTAAGAGATAAGGTAGCGCATAGGCGAGAATCATGGCGGCGGGCGCATGAATTGCCTGCAAGTCAAACACCAGAAATGTAATAGGGGTGATAAAAAATACCAGTCGCGGCAGGGCGCTAAGATAAAACAAATATCCGGCAATATAGCTCAGATTTTGTGCGGCACTCATACCTTTTTGCCAGAGCCCTTCGCAGCGTAGCATTTGAATGGTACCTTGCGCCCAGCGTATGCGTTGCTGGAGTAGATCCGCCAGTGTTTCAGTGCTGTAACCTGCCGAGAGGCGACGATTCAGATAAGCACTGCGCCAGCCACGGCGATGCAGTTTTTGGCTGGTGTGTGCATCTTCAGTAATGGTTTCTATGGCAACACCGCCAATTTCTTCCAGTGCCTGACGGCGCAAAACTGCAGAAGAGCCACAGAAGAATGCCGCATTCCATAAGTCCTTGCCGTCCTGAATGGCGCCATGAAAGATATCGCCTTCCTGTGGCACCTTGCGGTGTATGTTGAGGTTACGATCAAAGGGGTCGGGAAAAAAGAAATGATGCGGTGTTTGCACAAGAAACAAGCGTTCATCACGTAGAAATCCTCCCACGGTTTCTAGCAGAAAATTGCGTGTGGGGCGAAAGTCCGCATCAAAAAGTGCAATGAGTTCACTGCTCGTAACGTTCAATGCAGCATTAATATTACCAGCCTTGGCATGCTGGTTATGATCGCGGCTGAAGTAGCCGACACCCAGTTCCATACACAGATCACGAAAATCTTCACGGCGACTGTCATCCAGCAAATATATATTTAATTTGTGGGCAGGCCATAACATATTTTGTGCTGCGATTAATGTGGGGCGTACCACGTCCAGGGGTTCATTATAGCTGGGAATAAAAACGTCAATGGTAGGCCATGCAGTCTGGTCATCCGGCAAGGGTGTGGCTGGGCGTTGCAATGGCCACGTCATTAAGCCGGAATTAAGAAGGCCTACGGCAATGCCTTGTGCTTCGGCGATAAGCAGTCCCACCACAACGATTAAATCCCAGTCTGGGGATAAGTCAACGGTGTTGGTGACGCGCCAATAAAAATATCGCAGAGTCAGTACTGTGCCTATTAATATCAGTGCAATAGTGGCAAGCCGCCCCGTTGTGGAATACAGTAATATGGAAAATACGATCAGTCCACTGGCAAACATCCATTGCGCGGAGGTAGATAAAGGCGCAGATACAGCGAAATACAGTGTAGTGACAATGAATAAATAAACGGGCAGGTTCAGCCAGAGTGAGGCAGGTGCCTTGAGCCACGCGACAAGATGGTACTTCAAAAAGGAATGTGTGTAGGCAAGCAGAGTAGTGCGCATCAGACGTTTTTTTAAATGCTCCCAAGGAAGGCAGTGCAAAGGATGTTCTTAAGGTTCATTGAATAAATCTCTTCCAATTTCAGGGCGTGGTGGAGTGAATGCAGGATGGTTGGCATTATTGAACCAGTGGCGCAGATAGATTTGTAGCGTATGCTCGGTAAAGGTGCTGACACGATTGAGCGTAGCGGATAAACCGAGGCTGCTATTTTTACTGAATGAGTATTCTCCGCTCATGCGACCGCCGCCCCCCCATTGCCGGCTGGCAGATGATCCTGATGTCTGATTACCCAATGATGAATCCAGAGGGAACCAGAGTGCATTATCTTCACGTACTCTCTGCCAGCCAATATCCGCTTGTATGAAATAACTGAAACTATTATGGCGACCTTCCATGCTGGTGCTGACACTCATGCGTCTAAAGGTTTGCGGACTGAAATAGCCACCCTGGCCCAGAGTAAATAGCGATTGATTATGATCATAGCCAAATGCAGTGAGATTGGTTGCCACGACAACGGTCGCAGCAGGGTGCGTAATGGGTAGATGATAGCTGCCAAAACTCCCTTCCCAATTGCGGTTGCTGGCTACATGGTGTCCGTTGAATCGGCTCACACCGCCCCCTGCATACAGTCCCCAGCCTGTAAAACCGGCAGACCAGGCCAGGCGTAATCGTGATTGACGTATTCCACCCCATAGCAATCCGGTCGCCGGATCGTGTGTTCCTGCATAAGACAGAACGCTATCTGTCACTGCACGGTGCTCCATGCCGATCCTGAATTGCTGAATACCACTATTGTGTCGCCAGAATATTGCACCTGTTATATCGTCTATCGCAAAACCCAGGGGGGTTGTACCCAATTGCAGATGCAGATTACGGGTGGGCATCACGGCCAGTTGTAGCGCGGTACCTTGGGCTTCCTGTTCGGGAATGGCTCGTGTACCTGACGTGGGTGTTGTGCCAAATCGCGCATCAAGCGCAGGGCGGCCCGCGTTGAGTGTAGTAGGCGTTATTCCCAGCCGTATCTGGCTCTCCTGCCATGCCGGCAGGGTGGTGCTTATGTCAAAGATATTTTCGTCAAGGCGGCTTAATCCGGTATCACCGGTACGGGCACGCAGCTGATACGCTGCAATGGTGAGCACCTTGATTTCTTTGGTGTTGGGTGGGATCTGGGCGATAGCGTAGCCTGACACTGGACTGATCAATGCAATGAGGAGGATGCGAATAAAAGGCGCCGTCGGTGGCATGTGTTTATCGTCCCTGATGTGCTGCCCGAAACACGGCGTATGTTCGGTGTTCAGGCCGCTTTTTGAACATTATAACATTGTGAATACTAATTCTGTATTAAGTATTAGAATGATCTTATGAATCTAATGGCGATATCAAGAAATGCGCCCGACGTAAAAAAATCAACATAAAAATCAACATCTTATGTTTTATCTGAATATTTGTATATAATTAAACTCTAATATATAATTATGTGCTGGACGTAGATCAAGTTCACTTGATGCCGCATTGAGGAAATGACTTATGCCAAAAGTTTCAATCATGCCCATCTTGGGGGCGTTATGTTTCTTTCAGATCACGTTTGCTGCTGAAGCACCGCTCGCGGTAACCGAGGTGCAATATCGTACTGTTGCGGGCCAACAATTATTTGATGCGCTGATTGAGCCCGTCAAGCAATCTGTAGTGGCATCCCAGGTGAACAGTCGTATTCGTGAAATCACGGTGGACGTGGATGACCGTGTATCCAGGGACCAGGTTCTGGTGCGCTTGCTGGATACCGAGTTGCAAGCACGTCTGGAGCACGGGCAGGCTGGAATGAGCGAGGCGCACGCACGCCACAAAGAAGCACAGCAAGACTTTGAGCGCATTAAAAGCATCTATGAAAAACGCTTGATTGCCAAAGTCGAAATGGATCGTGCAACCGCGATGCTGAACTCGGCGCAGGCACGGCTGGAGGCGGCTCGGGCACGTGTTACAGAGGAGCATGAACTCGTTGGGTATACCGTAATAAAAGCACCTTACGCGGGTGTTATCGTGCAGCGACATGCCGAAGCAGGTGAAATGGTGCGACCAGGACAACCGTTGCTGACGTTGCAGGCGCTGGACAGGTTAAGGGTCTTGATTGATGTGCCGCAAACATTTATCAGGACCGTGCGCACCCAGGGTCGTGCGCATATCTTGATTCCAGGGCAAGGCCGCTCTGTGGAAGTAACCCCCCTGACGATTTTTCCCCATGCCGATACATTGACACATACAGTGAAAGTACGTGCTGATCTGCCTGTCGGACACGCTGGTATTTATTCTGGCATGCTGGTGAAAGCGGCATTTTCCCAGGACAAGGCACAGCGCATGCAAGTGCCGCACAGCACCGTGGTACATCGCAGTGAAATGACGGGTGTGTATGTGGTTGGCAAGGATGGGCGTGTGAGTTTGCGCCAGATTCGTATCGGACAAATATATGATGATGGCATGGTCGAAATATTAGCGGGGCTTGATGTGGGCGAGCGTGTTGCCCTCGACCCGGTACGTGCCACCGCGTCGCTGAAACAGCAACGCATGAATCAATAATGAGCGAGCGTATGGGTGTATCCGGCACGATCGCCAAAAAATTTCTCCATTCACAGATCACGCCTCTGCTGGCGCTGGTGGGATTATTGCTGGGCTTTTTCGCTGTGCTGGTAACGCCACGTGAAGAGGAGCCACAGATTGCGGTCACTTTTGCCAATGTTTTTGTGGCCTTTCCTGGTGCGACGGCCAAAGAAATCGAATCACTGATCAGTACTCCCGGTGAACAAATACTATCGGAAATCGAGGGTGTTAAACACATTTATTCAGTTTCTCAACCCGGCCGTGCGGTTCTTACTGTCGAATTTGAAGTGGGTGAGGATCGTACCCAATCTATTGTGCGTCTGTACAACGCCATTTATTCCAATCAGGATTGGCTGCCCGCGCATCTGGGAGTGAGCCAACCCATTATCAAGCCAATGGGTATGGATGATGTTCCCATCGTTGCATTGACACTCTGGACCGATGATCAAACACGGGGTGGACACGAACTGCAGCGTGTGGCACATGCCATTGAGGCCGAGTTGAAACGCGTACCGGGTACACGTGATATTTATACTATTGGTGGACCAGATCGTGTAGTGCATGTCGAACTTGATATCAAGCGTATGACGGGCTACGGTATTGCATTTGATGATTTACGTGATGCGCTTGTTGCAGCCAATGTTTCTCGTGATGCCGGTGCATTGATAGAAAACAATCATGAAATCACTGTGCGGGCAGGCACATTCCTTGCCCACAGCGAAGACATTGCCGGGTTGGTTGTCGGGATGCGCAATGATACCCCGGTGTATTTGCGTGATGTAGCACACATAGCAGCAGGCGCTGATCAGCCTGAGCAGTACGTAACGTTTGGTGTTGGCGCTGCCGCTGCCGATAAGGGCATTACCCTGAGAGGTGATGCGCCCGCAGTCACCGTCGCCATTGCAAAAAAACCGGGGACCAATGCGGTTGCCATTGCCGAGCAGGTAATCGATCGATTTGAACAGATTCAGGGTACGGTGGTTCCTGAAGGTATTCATGCCACGGTGACGCGTAATTATGGCGCCACCGCCAACGATAAGGCCATGACGCTGATCAGTAAACTGGTATTCGCCACTGCATTGGTAGTGGTGCTGGTAGGTTTTACATTGGGTTGGCGCGAGGCGTTCATTGTGGGCAGCGCAGTGGTTATCACGCTGGCGATTACCTTGTTTGCCTCCTGGGCGTGGGGATTCACGCTTAATCGCGTTTCATTGTTTGCATTGATTTTTTCCATTGGAATCCTGGTTGATGATGCGATTGTAGTGGTTGAAAATATTCATCGTCATCAGCAGATGAGCGACAAAAATCTGCTTGAGGTGATTCCGCTGGCAGTAGACGAAGTCGGTAGTCCGACGATTTTGGCGACATTTACCGTGATTGCTGCATTGCTGCCAATGGCCTTTGTGTCAGGCATGATGGGCCCTTACATGAGTCCTATTCCTATCAATGCCAGCATGGGTATGTTGATTTCTCTTGCAGTAGCGTTTGTGGTGACACCGTGGCTGACCTATAAAGTATTACGTAATGCCAGGCATATTAATGCAGATGAGACGAGTCCAAAAGAACAGAATAATGGCCGCTTGTATCGCGGATTTAAAAAATATATAGGCCTGTTTCTGAATGGTGATGCGGGTCGATCCCGGCGCTGGGGGTTGTTCGGTGTCATTATGCTATTGATTGTCATTTCTGCTAGTCTGGTTATGGTCAAATGGGTGGTGTTAAAAATGTTGCCCTTTGATAATAAATCGGAATTCCAGGTGGTTGTAGATATGCCGGAAGGCACTACGGTGGAGCAAACGGCGCGAGTATTGGGTGAGCTGGGTATCTATCTTTCTACGGTGCCGGAAGTGACAGATTATCAGACCTATACCGGCACGGCATCGCCGATTAATTTTAATGGCCTGGTGCGTCAATATTACCTGCGCAAAGGTGCCAATGTGGGTGATATACAGGTGAATCTGGTTGATAGAAAAAAACGTGATCGTAAAAGCCATGATATTGCGGCATCAGTGCGTGCACCGCTTCAGGCCATTGGTCTTCGTTTCAACGCCAATGTTAAAATTGTTGAAGTCCCTCCCGGCCCACCAGTACAAGCACCTTTGGTGGCTGAAATTTACGGTATTGATTATTCAGGCCAGAGGCGTGTTGCCCAGGAAGTGCGAAAAATATTTGAGAGCACCGCTGAAGTGGTGGATGTAGATGATAGTGTCGAGACAGAAGCACCCCATTTGATACTGCAGATTGATCGCCAAAAGGCAGCAATGCTCGGTGTTTCCCAGCAACGTGTGGTGACGGCATTGAGTGCCGCGTTAGGGGGGGAGGATAGCAGCTATCTTCATGACAACAACGCTAAATACGCAGTGCCGATTCGGTTGGAACTGCCTGTTGCGGACAAAGCATCGGTAGTGTCGTTATTGCAGATGAGGGTGCGTAGCCAACAAGGTGTATTAATACCCTTGTCTGAAATCGTTACGGTACAACAGAGCCACCGCGAATATGCCATTTATCACAAGGATTTGTTGCCGGTGGTATTCGTGACAGGCGATGCCGCAGGAAAGCTCGATAGCCCATTGTATGGCATGTTTGATATTCGTGGTCAGCTGAATGATAAGCCCATGCAGAATGGTGAAAAACTTGTGCAGCATCTGCTTGAGCAGCCTGCCAATCCTTATCAATATGAGTTGAAGTGGGATGGCGAATGGCAGATTACCTATGATACTTTTCGTGACATGGGTATTGCTTATGCTGTTGGCCTGATCTTTATATATCTGCTGGTGGTTGCACAGTTTCGTTCCTACCTGGTGCCATTGATTATCATGGCACCGATTCCACTGACCATTGTGGGTGTGATGCCCGGTCATGCCTTGCTGGGCGCACCTTTTACAGCCACCTCCATGATTGGCATGATCGCTCTGGCGGGTATCATCGTGCGGAATTCAATCCTGCTGGTGGATTTTATCAATATCGAGGTGGCACGAGGTGTGGCGTTTGATGAAGCGGTTATCCGCGCCGGTAGTGTGCGCGCCAAGCCTATTGTATTAACTGCACTGGCGGCCATGCTTGGGGCATTATTTATTCTGGATGACCCTATTTTTAATGGCCTGGCTATTTCATTGATCTTCGGTATTATGATATCCACGCTGCTGACATTGGTAGTGATACCTGTGATGTATTACGCATTCATGCGTAACAGAATAGGGAGCTTTTGATATGTCAGGGTTTCCTTAAATAATATTGCACCGGAATGAAGGGCGCTATTGATTTTTTGTGTACTTTGCTGCCAGCCATACCAATACCAGCACGGGTACACCCACCAGTGCTGTACCCGTGAAGAAGCTTGCCCAGCCATAAGCGTCGACAAACTCGCCCGAAAATCCGGCGATGAATTTTGGTAATAACAACATCACCGATGTAAATAATGCATATTGGGTGGCAGAGTAAGTCTGATTGGTGAGGCTGGAGAGATAGGCGATAAATGCGCTGGACGCGATTCCGGCGGAGAGGTTATCTGCCGAAATGGTGAACACCAAGGCGCTGACATCGTGTCCACGTCCTGCCAGCCATACAAACAGCAGGTTAGTGGCCGCTGAGAGAGCCGCACCCAACATCAGCGTGCGCATGATGCCCATTCGCATCGTCAACACGCCCCCTAACGCTGCACCGACGATAGTCATGATGACACCATACACTTTGGACACGGTGGCCACTTCATCTTTGGTGAAGCCCATTTCCTGATAAAACGGATTGCTCATTACACCCATGACCACATCGGAAATGCGGTACACCGCGATCAGGGCGAGAATCAATGCAGCTTGCCATTTAAAACGCTGGATGAAGTCTATAAAAGGGGACAGTACCGCACCATAAAACCATGCCGTGGCATTCAATACGCCACCCGACAAGCCCGCCGCCGCGAAGCGTTCGCGTGCATGGGCTTCGTGTTCGTTAATAGTGGTGGATATTTTTTTTTCCGGCTCACGAATGATCAGGGTGGTCAGTATGCCGATGAGCATGAGCCCTGCCATGATGGTGTATGCCACCTGCCAGGGGCGGAAGTCATAAGTGGTTTCAGACGGATCGAAACTTGCCGCAATCCATAATGCGCCGGCACCTGCGGTGATCATTGCGATACGGTAACCGGCAAGATAAGTCGCCGCCATGGCGCCTTGTTTTTCAGTCTCGACGGCTTCTATACGATAGGCATCGAGCGCAATATCCTGGGTGGCTGATGCAAATGCCACTGCCAGTGCAAACCATATTGTATACGTTAGATCCAGCGCTGGATCAGTATTCGCCATGCCCAGCAAGGCTGCTGCAATACATATCTGGGATATCAGTAACCACGCACGACGACGTCCCAGACGTGCTGTCAGAATTGGCAAATTGAGCCGATCCACCAGCGGTGACCATAAGAATTTGAAGCCATACGCCAATCCTACCCAGCTTAAATGGCCAATGGTCGCACGTGCAATGCCTGCTTCCGATAGCCAGAACGAGAGTGTGCCGAGTACAAGTAATAGGGGTAATCCGGCAGAGAAGCCGAGAAACAGCATGCCAATGACGCGTGGGTGACCATAGACCTTGAAGGCATCGAGCCAACGTGGGGTTGTGCTGTTACTCATGAATCTCTCATGTGGTTGGCTGACAGCGATATGGCAGGCGACAGCGTCCAATGGTTGTTTATGGTCAGAATAAAGGCACTAACAATGAGTTCCCGTGCCACCCTGCGGTGGTTGGCGCATACCTGTAAATAGTTGTTCATGGGGTGTGATGCGAGCAAGAAAAAATCATTCCCCGATTATCTCATATCTGTGCCGCAGGCGCACAAGAGCCGGTTTAATATCTTACTGAAGGGTATGTTGCAACGTTAAAGATGGCCTCAAAATGCTCACATATGCCGTGTATGTTCCGCTTTTTCGGCTACTGTTACCTTGTACGGCATCGCTGTGGGATGGCTGCCTGGGGTAGGCAACGGTCTTTTTGGGTGATCAGAGGGCCGTGAAGTTAAGAATACAGGCGGTTGAAAGCGGTTACTTTCAACCGCCTGTTGTGTGAAATTACATCTTGTCTTTTTTCATTTCATGGCCAGGCATACCTTTATGCATTTCCTTCATGTCTTTCCATTTTTCAGCCATTTCATCTTCTTTTTTCATGATTTCGTCAAGACGCGTGATCATTTGGCCTAATTTCTGTTTTTCAGCAGCGCTGGGCTGGTGGTTGATATCCTTGAGGATAATCATGACTTCCTTTAGCATGCCTTTGACTTCTTTCATGGTCTGGTGATGCTCTTTCATCATCGCATGGCGGTCGGTTTTGCCATGATCCATCATGTTTTTATCGTCAGCATGGGCTGTGCCCATAACAAGAGCGCTGGTTAAGGTAATGGTACTCAGTAGCTGTGATATCTTCATAAACGGTACTCTCCTTGTGATGCGAAACATGCAGAGATTTTAAAATATAGACCTCATTGCAGTGAACGTCAAGGTGCGAACAAGGGGGTATTGGAACGCAGGATTTGTGCGTATCTCAAATGAATGCACGCCGATTTTATTGTTCCACCGTTTTATGGCAACACGCAATAGGTGGAGAGTTGATCTTGTGTTTCAGGCAGGCTATCAAAGGTTATGGTGCGAGTATCGCCAGCATGGATGCGCCAAGGTGTAACCATACGGTGGGCGCAATGTTTTTAATGCTTGACCAAGCCCTCATGGTATCTGACACCTAATATAGACTACAAACGGGCCTGGTAACACTTTCGTTAAAAATATTCAGGAATCCTGTGTATTCGTCCTGGGCACCCGCCAGGGAGAGCGAGGTGAAAGCGAGCAGTGGCGGGCAAGCGCCGGATAGCCGAGATTCCCTGTTTTGTCGGCATGTGTGCGCTAGCGCACGCAAAGTGTGTCGCCGGGTGCAGTCATTATTGGGAACGGGGATATCCCAAAATGGTTCACGAGTACGGCGACACCCTTTTTTGTAATGGGTGTCGGGTTGTTTTTTGTAAATACCTGAAAAATTTACAGGAACCTGGGGGGTTTCTGTGTGATGGCCCCAAACCAAAGGTCTGATGGACAGAACCGGGGATTTGTTGTGCTTTTGTACTTCCGTCAGCCCTGTGGGTCTGTTAATCTTCTTATCCTTATGAATCCGATGCCTTTTGCCAACATTTCAGCCACCGCCAAAATTTCAGGTGATGAAGGCGGCACGCGTGTTAAAATCTGTGGTCTTACTCGGCGGGACGATGCTCTGACGGCACTCAGCCTCGGGGCAGATGCGCTTGGGCTGGTATTTTATGCCGCAAGTCCACGGGCGGTGACCATTGCCCAGGCGCAGGAAGTGGTGCGCGGGCTGCCGCCGCATGTAACGGTCGTGGGATTGTTTGTCAATGCTGCGGCGTCAGAAATACAGATGATTCTCGACAACGTGCGCGTTGATTTGTTGCAGTTTCATGGTGATGAAACCGCACAGGAGTGTGCCGGATACAGGGTTCCGTATATTAAGGCGGTGCGTATGCGGGAAGGTGTGGATCTATTTGAGATTGAAAGAGTCTATGGTAGTGCCAGTGGTTTGCTGCTGGATACATACCAAGACGGTATGGCGGGAGGAACCGGTGCCGTCTTTGATTGGGCACGGGTGCCCGCATCCGTCACCAAAAGACTGATGAAGCCAATTATTCTGGCGGGGGGATTAACCCCTGGTAATGTGGCCGGAGCCATTAAACAAGTGCGACCCTATGCGGTGGATGTGAGCGGTGGGGTCGAATCAGCCAAGGGTATTAAAGATGCAGCGAAAATGGCTGCATTCATACAAGGTGTGAATAGTGTCAAAATTAACGATTCCTGACGACGTATCAATGGCCGCCGTTTCCGGTGCTCTGCCTGATGCTAATGGCCATTTCGGTCCTTATGGCGGGCGCTTTGTAGCGGAAACCCTGATGGGGCCGCTGGAAGAGCTGCGTCTTGCGTATGAACATTTTCGTAATGACGCCGGGTTCATGGCGGAGTTTGATCAGGATCTGGCGCAATTTGTCGGACGCCCTTCACCCCTGTACCACGCCGAGCGCTGGAGCCAAAAACTCGGTGGCGCGCAAATCTATCTGAAGCGAGAAGATCTCAATCACACCGGCGCACATAAAATCAATAACACCATTGGACAGGGCTTGCTGGCACGGCACATGGGCAAGCGGCGCGTGATCGCCGAAACCGGTGCCGGGCAACACGGTGTTGCCACCGCTACGGTGGCTGCACGAATGGGCATGGAATGCGTGGTGTATATGGGTTCGGAGGATATCAAGCGTCAGGCGATTAATGTATTTCGCATGAAGCTGCTGGGTGCCACGGTCGTGCCCGTGGAGTCAGGTTCCAGAACACTTAAAGACGCGCTCAATGAAGCGATGCGTGATTGGGTGACTAACGTTGACAGCACATTCTATATTATCGGCACCGTCGCCGGGCCCCATCCGTACCCTGCCATGGTACGTGATTTTCAGGCGATTATCGGACGTGAAGCACGCGCGCAAATTCTTGAACAGGCGGGTCGTTTGCCGGACGCGCTGGTGGCATGTGTAGGGGGAGGTTCCAATGCCATTGGTCTGTTCTATCCTTTCCTTAAGGATGCCAGCGTCGCGATGTATGGTGTTGAAGCTTCAGGTGAGGGTATTGAAACGGGGCGTCATGCGGCCACTTTATGTGCGGGGCGACCTGGTGTGTTGCATGGTAATCGCACTTACCTGATCGAAGATGCGGATGGCCAGATTATCGAAACCCATTCCATCTCGGCGGGGCTTGACTATCCGGGGGTGGGCCCGGAACACGCGTGGCTTAAAGACGTGAAACGCGCCACCTATGTACCGATTACGGATACCGAAGCACTTGCTGCTTTCCATGAGTTGACGCGTACCGAGGGTATTATACCGGCGCTGGAATCCAGTCACGCGCTGGCCTATGCTACCAAGCTCGCACCTGCGCTGGATAAAGACCAAATCATTATTGTTAATCTTTCCGGGCGGGGTGACAAGGACATTCATACCGTTGCGGCGCGTGAAGGAATTACCGTATGAGCCGTATCACAAGTTGTTTCGACGCGTTGCGCCGGAACAAGCGCAAAGCTCTTATCCCTTATATCACTGCGGGTGATCCGCAGCCGGATATCACGGTTCACTTAATGCACGCAATGGTGGCGGCAGGCGCGGATATTATCGAGTTGGGCGTGCCGTTTTCCGACCCCATGGCGGAGGGGCCGACAATCCAGCAGGCCTGCGAGCGTGCTTTGAAGTATCATGTCAGCCTGCGCAATGTGATGGGCATGGCTCGCGAATTCCGTACGCAAAACGATCACACTCCCGTGGTGCTTATGGGTTACCTTAATCCAATTGAGGTGATGGGCTATGCCGAGTTTGCCCGTGCGGCGGATGAGGCGGGCGTAGACGGTGTGTTGACCGTCGATCTGCCACCCGAGGAAGCGGAAGCATTGGTGATGGAGTTGCGCCCCCGCAATATAGATACTATCTTCCTCCTTGCGCCGACCAGTTCCTCTGAACGCATCGCCCGGATTTGTGCGATGTCCAGTGGATTCGTCTATTATGTTTCACTCAAGGGCGTGACCGGTGTGGCAAGTATTGATGTATCGGCAGTGGAAACCAAATTGCAACAGATCCGCGCACTCACTGATCTCCCCATTGCGGTCGGGTTCGGTATCAAGGATGCCGTATCCGCGACACAAGTGGCTGCCGTGGCCGATGCCGTGGTTATCGGTAGCGCGCTGGTGAAAAAGGTCGGCGAATTCGCCGCACAGCCGGAAAAGATTGCAGAAGAAGTGGCATCGCTCGTCAAGGAAATGCGCGTTGCAATGGATGGCGTCCCCTTACCAAAATGATAACTACTCAATAATGGCGACGACTCAATGAGCTGGTTTGGAAAATTAATCCCCTCAAAAATCAGGACGGACGCACGTCAAAAGAAATCGATCCCCGAAGGGTTATGGACGAAGTGCGTGGCATGCAGTGCAGTATTGTACCGTGCTGAAGTGGAACGTAACCTGGAAGTGTGTCCGAAATGCGCGCATCACATGCGTATTGGTGCGCGTAAACGACTGAACTGCTTTTTGGATCCTGAGCCGCGCAGTGAGATTGCCAAAGAACTGACCCCCGTTGATATTCTCAAGTTTCGTGACAGCAAAAAATACCGCGACCGACTTTCTCTGGCTACCAAGGAAACCGGTGAAAAAGATGCGTTAATCGTCATGCAGGGTCAGGTCAAGGGTTTACCTGTCGTGGTGTGTGCCTTTGAGTTTGGTTTCATGGGTGGCTCCATGGGCGCAGTGGTAGGTGAGCGTTTTGTGCGTGCGGTGAATACTGCAACTGAACATAACATTCCGCTAATCTGTTTTTCTGCCAGTGGTGGCGCACGCATGCAGGAGGCGCTGTTTTCGTTAATGCAAATGGCCAAGACCAGTGCCGCGCTGGCACGCTTGAGCAAGCAGGGTATACCCTATATTTCGGTGATGACCGATCCTACCATGGGTGGTGTCTCTGCAAGCTTTGCCATGCTGGGTGATCTTAATATTGCTGAGCCCAACGCGTTGATCGGCTTTGCCGGGCCGCGGGTGATTGAGCAAACCGTACGCCAGACACTCCCTGAAGGTTTTCAGCGCAGTGAATTTCTGCTGCAACATGGCGCCATTGACATCATTATGGATCGTCGTGAAATGCGTGATCGGATTGCTTCGCTATTGGCGATATTGACGCGTCAGACATTGCCTGTCCAGGTTGATTAAGGTCAGTGTTGCTCCCTTAAATAATATGCGTTTTGATACACTCGATGAATGGTTAGCCTGGCAGGAAACGCTACACCCTTCTGCGATTGATCTGGGCCTGGAACGCATACGTCCAGTGCTCGAACGTCTGGCTCTCGAACGGCCAAGTACGATTGTCACGGTGGGTGGTACCAATGGCAAGGGGTCGAGCGTAGCGATGCTTGATGCCATATTGTGTGCAGCAGGTTATCGTGTAGGCGCCTATACCTCACCGCATTTATTGCGCTATAACGAGCGTGTTTGCGTGGGTGGTGTGGCGGTAGATGACGCCACCTTATGTGCTGCCTTCGAACGTGTTGATCAGGCGCGGCAGAATACCTCACTGACTTATTTTGAATTTGGCACCCTCGCCGCATTTTCCATTTTCAGTGCTGCACATCTTGATGTTGTTATTCTTGAAGTGGGTATGGGTGGGCGGCTTGATGCGGTAAACCTGTGGGACGCTGATGTGGCGCTGGTGACCACCATTGGTATTGATCATACCGCTTGGTTGGGTGATACACGTGAAGACATTGCTTTTGAAAAAGCCGGTATTTTCCGTGCTGGACGACCCGCGGTGTGTGGTGACGCTGAGCCACCTCATACTCTGCTACAACATGCTGATGCAACAGGTGCGCCGCTGTATCGTTTTGGGCGGGATTTTGGATTTGCCACAGAGGGTACGGCGTGGTCGTGGTGGAGTGTGACACAGCGTCGTTATGCTCTGCCGCATCCAGCGTTGCGTGGCCCCTTTCAATTGCAGAACGCTGCCGGTGTATTGATGGTACTGGAACTGTTGGTACAGCGTTTCCCTGTGGGCCAGGGTGATATTCGTCAGGGACTCAGTGCCGTGCAGTTAGCAGGACGATTTCAGGTATTGCCGGGCATGCCATTGCGTATTCTGGACGTGGCGCACAATCCGCATGGCGCGCAGGTGCTGGCGCACAGTCTGCGCGGTCAGATTAATCAGGGTCAAACCTGTGCCGTCATGTCGATGCTGGCTGACAAGGATATTGATGGTGTGATCACCGCCATGCGTGATGTTATTGACGTGTGGCATATCGCCGGGTTGAACGTGCCGCGTGGTGTATCGGGTGAGTATCTTGCCGAACGTCTGCGGGCGGCAGGCATCGTTTCAGTGCATATTCATGCCAATGTTACGGCCGCGTATCAACAGGCGGTGGTCAGTGCGCAGTCTTTGGATCGGGTCGTAGTGTTTGGTTCGTTCTATACCGTGGCTGAGGTGCTTGGGGCGGCGGTATAATGGCTGTTGATCTCATCAATGATGCGCGCCTGAAAACCTTCCGGCAGATTGATGAGTTGCATCATTGTGTCAAGGGCAGTGCTTTTCGTGTATTTAAGCAACAGCAGGCGCAATGGAGAGAAGGCGAACATTTTTATTGTATTGACTCACGCACCGAGCCGGTGCTTTTTGAGCAATTGCAGCGCAGTGGCAGATTGTATGATTCTACGGTTAATGCGGTGTTGATTGTTGAGGTGGCTTATCAAGTCATGGCGCAAATTCTTGCGCACACTTATGATATGAAAAGTGTTTAGTACATTCAAATATGGTTGAGAAGAAAATGGAAAAGAGCCAATTAAGGCAACGTCTTATCGGTGCATTGGTGCTGGTGGCACTGGTAGCAATGATTGTGCCGTTTTTTCTGGGCAACCCGCCGGACAGTCCGTCGGAACAAATCGCCAGTATTCCTCCGGCACCGGAACAGATTCCCGGGGCAGATATACCGATTGAGGAAGGGACGGCGGAAATACCGGTTGACGGGGTAACGCCTGATACCGTGATCGACGCGGCTACTCCACCATTACCTGTGGCACCCGCGAAGCATGAGGACACGTCCAGTGTTGCGCCATCCACGATAAAACCGCCTGTGCCTGCACCAAAACCTCTGCCAGCACCTGCTGCACGACCGTCGGTGAATGAGACGCCCGATCGACAGAGCGCCGGACCTGCGGCGTGGGTGGTACAGTTAGGGAGCTTTTCCAACGAACAGAATGCCTGGGCATTGCGTGACAAATTACGTAACAAAGGGTATCGCGCTTTTGTCGAACGCGTTTCTGAAGGTAGTAATATTGTGATTCGTGTACGCATTGGCCCGGAGTTACAGCGTGCCAAGGCAGAGGCGGTGCAGCAGAAGCTGGAAAAGGAGATGAAGCTTAAAGGGATTGTGATGTCCAGGTAAATGTGCCATACACAGCGTGTAACTTAAGGTGTTTCACGTTTCAGCCAGACAAAAAAGGGGCGGTTTGTACCGCCCCTTTTTCGTTGGCACAACCCTATTCTTTAATAGTTAGGCTTGCTGTCCCGTGATCCCGTCTTGCGCGCAGAGCGTGAGAACGAGATTTTCGGGCGGTTTTCACCGGTCCGTGGAGCAGAGGGCCGCTGGTAGGTGTTGTCACCACGCGGTGTTGATGCCTCATTGCCACGGTTGCTGTAGCTTTCCTTACGCTGTGCTTGTGCGTAAGGAGACGCGGCACGTGGCCGACCGCCGGGGGCGGAGGACGTGTCACGCTGGCCGGAAGACTCTGATCGTGAATACTCGGAGCGAGGTGCGTCAGAGCGGAACGAGTTTGGACGTGATGAATCTGAACGGGCAGGGCGATCTGAGCGGGGTGCGCCCTGATGACCCTGGCGTGCGCCAGGACGTGCAAACCCGCCGCCACCCGGACGGCGACCCGTACCGCTACGAGACGAGGAAGACCGCTCACCCGGCTTGGGTGCAGGGCGGCGTGGTTCCAGACCTGGTATTACGGTACGATCCAGACGATTGCCGGTGAGGCGTTCAATCTGTGCCAGTTTGCTCCAGTCATCGGGGCCAATCAGTGATACTGCAATGCCGGACGCGCCACCACGACCCGTGCGACCAATACGGTGCACATAATCTTCGGCGACCATGGGCAGGTCAAAGTTGATAACATGGGTCACGCCAGTGATATCCAGGCCGCGTGCGGCTACGTCCGTTGCCACCAGTACTTTCACGTCACCACGACGCATGCGCTGCACAGTGCGATTACGCGCGCTCTGCTTCATGTCGCCATGCAATGCGGCGCAAGGGTAGCCTTGTTCACCCAGATCTTCAGCCAGCTTGTCTGCGCCGCGCTTGGTGGCGGTGAAGATAATGGCTTGGCTCACGTCCTGGGCATTCAGCAAATGTTGTAGTAATTGATTTTTGTGCTTGAAATCATCGGCTTGATGAATACGTTGTTCGATGTTGGCATGTTTTTCTTTGACACCTGCGACCTGGATACGTAACGGATCCTTGAGCAGGCGACGGGCCAGCTTTTCCACGGTGCCTTCCAGTGTTGCGGAAAACAGCAGGGTTTGACGGTTGGCCGGAGTGGCGGCACTGATTTCTTCAACAGGCTCGATAAAGCCCATGTCCAGCATGCGATCAGCTTCATCCAATACCAGTAGCTCCATACGTGAAAAATCCACGCGGCCACGTTCCATATGATCCATCAGACGGCCTGGGGTGGCAACCAGCAAATCCAGCGGCATACGCAGCAGTTTTTCCTGAGCGGGGTAAGGCGCACCGCCTACAATAGCGCCGGAGCGCAGCTTGGTAAAGCGTGCATAACGTGCAATGGCTTCCTGAATCTGGGTCGCCAGTTCACGGGTGGGGGTCAGGATGAGTACGCGTGGTCCACGGCCTTGCACGGCGGCTGGTTGTTGCAGGCGTTCCAGCGCAGGCAGCACAAAGGCGGCGGTTTTACCCGTCCCTGTTTGTGCTGAAGCCATCAGGTCGCGGCCAGCCAGGGCAACAGGAATGGCTTGACGTTGAATTTCAGTAGGGGTGGTGTAACCGCTGGCCTCAATGGCGCGCAGCAGGGGTTCGCTTAAGCTAAGTTCTTGAAAAGACAAAATAGTATCCTCTTCCGCTGGCCACCGCGGAATTTAAAAGTGAAACAACAATATACAGACAGGGGCGGAAACCGCTGTGGCTGGGGGCGACCGCGCTGGAAGTATCAATAAGGCAAACCGCCACCAACCAGGAGAATACTGCGAGTACAGCAGGAGAGGTTAGGGACGACACGGTGTCAATGCTTCTGTGACACGCCGCACACTATACACAGGAATGTTAGGAAAGGCTAATGAATTTTCAACATATTTATAGGGATATTTGTTAAATGTATAATTTATATATAATTTTATTTTTTGATGGGCTAGGAGCACTATTAGTGGCGGGGTAATCTACCGAATATTATCATGATTATCCCGTTTAAATGCCGGGAGTGTACCCCGTGCCCAGATCCGCTGTGCTTTCCTGTGCTGATTAATATCTCAAGATGGTCTGGTTCAGGTTGATTTTGACGATTTCTCTCTGACTAGGGGTACCTTGAATCCCATGCTCCCGGTTTGATACATATAATACCCCATCAGGCCCAAACGTCATGGCACTTGGCATATCCAGGCCTGTGGTAATAAACATTTGGGCACCATCAATGATTAAGCCGTGAGACACGGCATGGCTATGAAAGAAATATGCACTTCTGTAGAGAAATGCCCTGTTGAAATTGCGATAACCGTGGTGGGTGGAAAATGGAAGCTGTTTATCATTGCGCATTTTTCGAATGCATACACATCGGTTTGGAGAGCTAAAAAGGAAAATTCCCGTATTAGTGAGAGAATGCTGGTACGGGAGTGACGTGATCTGGAACGTAACGGGATTGTTTCGCGCAAAATTTATCCAGAAATACCGCTCTGCAAGTGCCTTTGTAACAGAAAGTTTTAAAAAAGATAATTAACCGGATATGACTGTAATACAGCGCTCCTGTCCTATGGGTGCGTGCCCACGATTGACTACTTTTATACACAGCGTATGGGTGCCTGCGGGTAAGGGGTCGAGACTGAAGCTGCTTTTCAGCTTGCGCAAAATGCCCGCCTCCTTGTCATTGACGTAAATGTGAGCATGATCACCGTTGGGGTTAGGCGTGACGTCATAAATGACATTCACGGGGTCACTGGCTTTGACTTTTTCTCCATCGGTGGGTGAGGTAATTTTTACATGGGCATCAGCGGCCAGTGTATTGGCACCGCATAGAGCAATACTGAATGCGGCTACAGTACGAATCAGTGTGTGGCGCATGATGAAATACCTCCACTATATATTTAGCGTTCTGGTTTTGACGAGTAAGGAGCGGCCTGGATAAAATAACCCACCGAAACCCTAGCACATTGACAGGGTAGATGTGAAGGGAGTTTTCGGTGTGGGCGCAATAAATTTTTGATGGATAAGGCGGCAGGATATCTTATACTGAATAAATATAACCAGAATAGCAGGGCATATACACGGTACAAGCGAGGATAGATGCGGCACATTAAACGTAAACTTGGCATGTCATGCTGGATTTGGGCGGCGTCTCTGGTCATGGTGAGTGGTGTGGGAATGGCGCAAAACCCGTTGCGGGGCACGACCGGGCAGCCGCGTTTGGCGCATGTTCCGCTTCAGCCGAGAACCGGAGGATGTTCGCAATGTCATCAGGATCGGGTGCGTCTCATTTCCAGTACCGTGATGGTGCATGAGTGCTTGACCTGTCATAGTGCCGGATTGCCGCAAGGGGTGCCAAATGGGCTGCAGCACGCAGCACAACGTACTCGGAAACATGCCAATACTGCGGGAGCTGAAATACCAGAAACTGCTGCTGTACCGGACAAAGCGGCGGCAGAAACGGTTTTTCCCGAAGCACAAGGGCAGGGACCGGGCATGAATGTGTCCATGTACTACGCGCAGACCCGCATCGGTGCCGCACCCAATGAGATGATCAAAATTCCTGCAGGTGAGTTTATTCGTGGTAGCGACCAGCGTATGTCAGATGAAGGGCCGCAACATAAAGTGTGGCTGGATGACTTTTACATTGATAAGTATGAAGTGACTAATCTGCAATACAAGCAGTTTATTGACACGACACACCGTAAATCGCCCGATCACTTTGAAAATCGCACTTTCCCGGAAGGTAAGGCTGATCATCCCGTGACGTTTGTAACATGGCATGATGCCAAGGCGTATTGTGAAGCAGCAGACAAGCGTCTTCCCTCTGATCAGGAATGGGAAAAAGCTGCACGTGGCACGGATGGCCGTACGTATCCCTGGGGCGATGTTTTTGATATCAACAAGGTGAACAGTCCGGTGCGCTGGGGTACTTTAAAGTTGCAAGGTGATACTACACCCGTGGGGGCGTTTGACGGCGGCGTGAGTCCGTATGGCGTCCATGATATGTCGGGAAATGTGTGGGAGTGGACGGATTCCTGGTATTTACCTTATCCAGGTAATACTAAAATAACGGAAAACTACGGCGAAAAATACAAGACCCTCAAGGGGGGGTCATGGTGGGATTGTTCGTTCTACAAATGCGGTATTTCCGCGCCCGTATACAACCGTTCGTTTTTTATGAGAACGACCAAAAACAAAAGCTTTGGATTCAGGTGTGCGAAAAACGTTACACCCGTATCCGCCATACCTGCAATAAGGGAATCTTTATGAGACGTTTTAAGTTAATGGTTGCCATGGCATTATGCATGCCAATGCTGTCAGCTGCTGCTGGTGATAATCATGTGTCTGCGGATGCCGACATGGCGAAGATTGAGGCCGGTGATTTTACCATGGGCAGCAACAAGGTTGATCGCTCGAAAAAGGTGGGTGAATTTGGTGCGGCCAAACCGTGGTATCAGGATGAGCATCCGGAACATAAAGTTAAGCTCAATGCGTTTATGCTTGACAAGTACGAAGTAACGAATAGCCAATACAGGGAGTTCATGGCGAAAAATAATGTACCGCCTCCTGATCGCTGGATGGAAACCGGCTACATCATCAGCATGAAAAAAGACAAGTTGTTGGCATTGGACGTGGAAGAGTTACGCAAGGCTGCGGTCAAGGTATTCCATCTTGACATGGATACCCGCGCCATGAGCAAGGAAGATCTGCTTAAGGAAATTGATAAAAAATTTATTACGATTGATAAATTACCCGTCACTACGGTGTCATGGCATGATGCTGACGCCTATTGTAAATGGCGGAACAAGCGCCTGCCAACAGAAGCGGAATGGGAAAAAGCCGCACGTGGTACCAAGGCGCTGGAATTTCCCTGGGGAGAAGAATGGCAGGCCGGTCTTTCTAATACTGGCGAAGAGTCCTGGGAATATGGTGCCGCGCCTGTCGGTTCATACAAGACGGATAAATCCCCTTATGATGTCTATGACATGGCTGGAAACGTACGTGAATGGGTGGCGGACTGGTACAAACCGTATCCGGGTGCTGTTTACAAAAGTCCTGATTTTGGTGAAAAACATAAGGTGGTACGTGGCGCGGGATCGGGTGGTCAGGGTCATTATGCGCTGAGCCTGTTTCAGCGTACGGCCTACCGTGGTTACCTTGACCCGAGTACCCGCTATACTGATGTGGGCTTTCGCTGTGCGCGATAGAAGGCAGGTTTGTTGTGTCTCGTATGGTGTGATAAGGCCTATGTAGTAATGGGCAGGGAATGTGTAGTGCTTTTGCACGGATTGGGTCGAACCAGCAGGTCGATGCGTTCATTGCAACGCAGTCTGGAAAATAACGAATTTTGTGTGTGTAATAAAAATTACCCATCCACAAAGAAATCCGTTGAAGAATTGTCGCATGTGGTAGGCGAAGCTATCGCGCAATGTGCCCTAAAAAATGCAACTCCCATCCATTTCGTTACACACTCGCTTGGGGGTATTTTGATCCGGCATTATTTTCAAAATCATAGCTCACAGAATATTGGCAGGGTGGTTATGCTGGGGCCGCCGAATCATGGTAGTGAAATTGTGGATCGTTGCCGCAACAAATGGTGGTTTAAGCTGGCTACTGGCCCATCAGGTCAGGAGCTTGGTACTGAAGCAATCAGCATCCCTAATTCACTGAAACATATTAATCTTGAAGTGGGAGTTATTGCAGGTCGAAAGAGTAGCGACCCGTGGTTTTCACCTTTTTTTACAGGTGAAAACGATGGCAAAGTATCGGTGGCCAGCGCCAGATTGGAAGGTATGAAAGATTTTTTGGTGGTCGATAGTGGTCACACTTTCATGGTAAATTCCAAAGAAGCCTGCCGGCAGACGGTAATGTTTCTGAAAACAGGAAAATTTGAGAAGACCTAGCGTGCCTGTAATGATAGCGGTACGGTCACTACTGTGCCCGCGTCTGTCCGGGTGTCGACGTCGAGCAGAAAAACGCGTTCGGCATCAACCTTGATTGTACCCTCAATCAAGGCAGCGGCAATGGCCTGGGCGCGTTCCTGTGCCAGCGTGCGAAGCTCATCATCACTCACGGTCATTGCCGCCAATAGTTGTGTCTCTGCTGCCCTGGCAGCATTTTCCTGAATTTGTTGTGATGTGAGTGTTTCACCCGGGGCGGGTGGTGGCAGCAATGTTGTGGCGGCGGTGCCGTAGACAGTGAGATAGACGGCATGGATTTTTTGCGTTCGTGACTCACCCGGTTGCGCTGTCAGACGCTGTTCCAGTGCGGCAGCAGCGATGGCATTGGCGTCGGCGGGGCTGGCTGTGCCGCGCACTTCCAGTGCCAGTGCAGGACGTTGTGCGAGCGCCTGTGCCAGCTTGCCAAGTTTTTCCAGCTCTTCCGTGCTGAGTGCGGTTTTACCTGGAATGAAGCTGACCTGATTGGCGCCTTCTTCGCTGCCCCCCATGAGCGATGCCAGTGCCCGAAACGGCGCGGTCGCGAGCTTGACAATGATGTTCTTGAGTGCCATCCATACAATGCGACCGTAATGAAAATCAGGGTCATCAATACGTCCGCTGATCGGCAGGTCGAGGTCGATTACCCCGTTAGTATCTTTGAGGATCGCGATTGCCAGCCGTACGGGTAATCCGGTGGCATCAGGGCTCTCAACTTTTTCTCCAAGCTGCAATTGATCAATAACGATTTTGTTTTCACCCTGCAACATTTTTTTTGATAACAGATAATGCAGCTCGACATTGAGTTTGCCCTTGTCTATCTTGTAGCCGGCAAATTTTCCGGAATAAGGTGTGAAAGCCGTTGTCTCAATCCCGCGAAAATTGAATGCCAGGTCAGTAAAGGCATCGTTGCTGAGCGGGTTGATTTTCCCCCTGATAGTGGCTGGAGCATACCGATCAACCTTGCCTTGTAGCTCAACGTCGGCGCGCGCCAGTTCTTTTGATGATAAACCGTGGATTGTGCCATTAAGCTGCTGAATACCTGTGTTGAAATTTGGTTTGATGGATTGATCACCGAAATTAAGTGTCCCGTCGGTGATGCGTACCTGATCTATCGTTGTCAGTGATGTGGCTTTTTTTTCGTCTATGGGCGTTGTTGTCGCCATTTGTTCAGATGCAGTCTGTGAGGGTGGTGAAAAAATATGACTTAGGTTGGTGATGGAATCAGGAGTAATAATAAAGCGCAGGTAAGGTTTTGTGAATGCCAATTCCTTCATCGTCAGACGTGCGGTGTGGTTGTCGTATGACAACCCATTGATGGCAAGCTGTTCCCAGAGTATAAAGTCTTCATTGCGCAGGATATCAACAGCATGCAGTTTCTGGATGGCGGCATCACCGGAAAATTTTATGGCAGGCACGTCATTTTCTGTAACAAAATCCATATGACCCGTGACATTGAGTTCGCCATTACGTAACTGCAGTTGGGCTGCATGCTGTACATAGGGTTGAATATCCGTGAGGTCAAAGGACGTCAGCGTCAGGTTGAGATTTCCACCGGGGGGTGATAGGGTCAACTCGCCATGCAGTTCTGCATGGCCACGGGTATTGATGCCCGTTTCCAGCAACAGGGCAACAGGTTTTTCACTGCCGAATGCAAGGTTTTTCAGATTCATGTTGAATGGTGTCAAGTGCCAGTGAGCAGAGGGCATCGTAGTACGATCTTCCAGTTGCAACGAGGCGGTTTGCAGTTGCGTATTGTTCAAGGTGATCTGCCATGGGGGAGATGGTTTTTCGGATTTCGCAGACGCATTGACTGCCAGCGGTTCTCTGGTGAATAATTCACGCAGATCAAGTTGGCCGTCAGTTTCACGCGCGGCGCGTAGTCGCACATCTTTTGCGGTGATATCCGTAATGGCCACGGTATGGTGCTGCCAGTCCAGGTTCAATCCGCTGACATCAAGACGTGGCAGTACCAGCACGGGTTCAGTTGCGCCTCGGCGTAGCAGTTGCAAGTCACGCAATGTCATGTTCATGCCATCAAGCCGGAATTGTGGTTCGGCAGCACCCAGATTCATCAAATAATGGGAACTAATGTCTATCAGGCCATGCTCAAGATTGAACTTGAACCCCGCGCCTGCAAGTGCCCATATTGTTTCGGTGCGAATATTTCCCAATCGCAGGGTGCCTTCGGAGCGGAACGGTGTCACCTGAAGCGAGCCCTGCCAGGCGAGCGTTTCTCCAAGATCCGTTGCCACAGTCAATTGATAATTTCCCGCGACATTGCGGCGAGTGGTGAAGTCGCGTAACGAAAAATTGAGTGTGGCGATGTTGGTACGAAAGGGGGTGGGCCGTGACAAATCTTCAAAGTCGATGCTTCCTCGCGTGACTTCCAGTGATTGAATCACCACCACGGGGGGTGGGTTATTATTTGCGGATGTTGAATTGGCAGGCATGATGTCCTGGAAGTTTATGCGTCCCCTACGATCAATCGCGATGATTGCCCGTGGTGCCTGGAGGCGAATCGTATTGAAGACATAGGCGCGATGCCAGAGTGAGCCAAGAGAGAAATTGATATAAATTTCCTCAAATCTGGCCAGTGGCTGGTCAGCCGTGCCAATTTCCAGGCCGCCTAATGTGGCGGATAGCGTGAGTGGATTGATTTTCAGTACGGCTAAGGTAACCGGGCGATGGGTTGCCGTCGAAAGTGCTTCGGTCAGTGTATTGTGAAGCAACCATGGTAGCAGCAGGAAGCCAAAGGCGACATAAGCAGAAAACAGGCCTGTTACAAGCAATATTCTCTTGCGCCAGCGTCTGGAGAGTTGTGTTATTTTGATCATTAGCGGTGTTTCACTATCGCCAGTCACTAACAAATTATCTCCCATGTTACGTGGGGATGTTACCTATTGTGAGGTTTGACGGTGTGCCTGAACGATTCTGTAACAGGATCAGGGATATGTATTTCCCCGTGTATCCCTGTCGACGGCGCGGTGGAATAATGTCCATGTGATGGTGCCTATGAAAATATGGCAGTATCACATACACTAGACGATAAAAACAGGCTCATACGTCGAAAAAACCTGACAATGCTACAATGGCACCGCACTCTGCGTGCGGTGAAAAAAGGGAGGCGGTGAAGAAAGGTTCCTATGAAAACACCCTCAAGAATTGAATCGCTGGTTGAAGAAGGCTTGGTTGATTCCGTTATCCGTCAGTTGATGAGCGGCAAGGAGGCTATGGTTTATGTGGTGCGTTGCGGGAATGATATCCGTTGCGCCAAGGTGTACAAGGAAGCCAATAAACGCGGTTTTCGCCAGAACGTCAACTACACCGAAGGCCGCAAGGTAAGGAACAGCCGTCGTGCTCGTGCCATGGAAAAGGGTAGTCGTCATGGCCGCAAGACACAGGAGGAAGCCTGGCAAAGTGCGGAAGTGGATGCGCTGTACCGTCTTGCGGCGGCGGGTGTGCGGGTTCCGAAACCCTATAATTTTCTTGATGGCGTATTATTGATGGAGTTGGTGACTGACGATCGTGGTGATGTCGCTCCACGACTCAACGATCTGGTATTAACCGCAGAGCAGGCACGCCAGTACCATCACATCCTGATTACCCAGGTGGTACTCATGCTGTGCGCCGGGATTATCCATGGCGATTTGTCTGAATATAATGTGCTGGTCAGTAGTCATGGCCCTGTGATCATCGACCTGCCCCAGGCAGTTGATGCGGCCGGTAATAACAATGCCTGCCGTATGCTTTTGCGCGATGTCAATAATCTGGCTACCTACTTTGGTCAGTTTGTCCCCGATTTGCTCTCCACCGACTATGGTATGGAGATATGGTCACTCTACGAGAATGGTGACCTGCATCCCGGTGTGGAATTAACGGGACGTTTTGATCGCAATGAAAAACTGGCAGATGTAAACAATATCATGCGTGAAATCGACGCTGTCATCAAGGAAGAGGCGGCACGCCAACTTTACCGGCAGGAAATGAAGGATAGGCAATAGCGGTTCTAGCTTTTTACGGCCAATATCCCGTCACCATGCAGTTCCGCGATAAAACCCGCGTGCCGCAGGCGGGTTGCCACTTCATTGGGTACGTCACGGCCGCTGGTTAATTTATTTGGGTTGCCAGTGTAATGAAACAGCTTGCCTTTGCGTTTCAGCACTCTGGCAAGCTGATCATAAAAAACCTGAGAATAGAGTTCGCCAGCGATACCAAAACGCGGTGGGTCATGCAGAATTGCATCGACCGAGTCGCTGGATAAGAATGTCACCTGCTCGTTGATGTCACCCCGCGTCAAATGCAAAATGTCATTGGTGGTCGGTGACCAGGGATTTAGGCCCCGCAACCAGACTACATCGGCATTTTTTTCGTAAGAAAGCACTTGCCTGGCGTGACCCTGTATGCACCATGCCGCAAAATAACCAAGGCCACCGCAAGTATCCAGAATTATTTTGCCGCGTGGCTGAATCAGGTCAACCTTGTGCTCGGCATCCATGTAGGGTGAAATGTGTGCTGTGGGCAGCATCTTGATACCATCAATCTCAAAGGTGGGTGGTCCCCAGGGTGTTGGCACCAGCTTGATCAATGATGTTGTATAACGTGATACGGGTTGAAATGACCCCTCCGTCCAGTGATAAATGGTTCTGTCGTTGCAGCGTTCGAGATAAGGGAATAATTGATCCTGCCAGACCCAGCCTGCGGCGTCCAGGGTAATTATTGTTGTCGACCGTCCCAGGTCCAGTGAGCATTCAACATTCGGTACGCCTGCGGTGCACGCTGCACGGAATATGTCGTGTTCCTTCAGCGTCATCAGGGGTCCCATTCAGGCCTGATCTCGCCGGATATTTGTGAGACGTTGTTGCATCCTGTTCTTCAAAGTTGTTTTCCGGCTAATGTAGGTATCTTGTCAGTGCGGGTTTCCACTTTCAAATAACTTATCAGCCGGGCACAACCGTCGTGATGCAGCACATTATGTATTTTCTCGACTGCTGCCAAAATCTCTCCCAATTCGCCTTCAATATTAGTGCCTGAAGCATGAGTTTCAACAATAAAGTCATATTTCTGAAGCAGGGCTACAACACGGGTAATCTCCTGCCGGACAGAAATGCTGCTGCCAATAGGGATGATCTGTAATTCAGCAGTGGCTTTCATTGCAATATTCTCGCAGTTAATCGGGTGACTGATTTGTTAAATCCGGTTTGGATAAGATTAGTAGCCAGAGATAGCCCACGACACCTGCCAGCAGTGAGGCGAACAGGATACCGGTCTTGGCCATCAACAATAGTTCAGGTTGGCCGAGAAAGGCCAGTTCGGCAATGAAGATCGACATGGTGAAACCGATACCCCCTACCAGTGAGACACCAAATATTTGGCGCATATTGGTACCCTGTGGCAGTGTACAGATGCCGATCTTGATGGCCACCCAGGAAAAACCAGCGATACCGATGACCTTGCCAACAATCAGGCCCATCATTACTCCGAGAGTGACAGGATGACTCAATACCGTGCTCAAACCATCGAACTGGATCGGGATGCCTGCATTAGCCAGTGCAAATAACGGGATGATCAGGAAGGCGACGGGCATATGCATGCTGTGTTCCAGGCGTTGCAATGGCGTCTCAACCATGTGTACACCACGTTCCAGTGTTTGCAGAATCGATTTCTGGGTTTCGTTTTGCATGATGCTCTGGCCAGGTTGATGACTGGCATCAAAGCGATCCAGCAGTTTACGGATATGCTGGCTGAAGCGTGCCGGTTCGTATTTGGGGCGTGCGGGAATAATCAGTGCGGTTAACACGCCAGCCAGCGTGGCATGAATGCCGGATTTGAGCATTGCCAGCCATAACAATAGGCCAAAGAGAAAATACGGTAACGGTTTGCGGATGCCAAATAAGTTACAGGCAATCAGTATTATCAATAGGGCACCTGCAATGCCCAGGGCATCGAAGTTAATCTGTTCAGTGTAAAACAGGGCGATGACCAGCACGCCGCCCAGATCGTCGACAATCGCTAACGCTACCAGAAACGTTAATAAGGACTTGGGGATACGATTGCCCAGAAGTACCAGTACGCCAACAGCAAAGGCAATGTCGGTGGCCATGGGGATGCCCCAACCCATAATACCTTCACCCCCCAGATTAAAGCTGGTAAAGATCAGTGCCGGGGTAACCATGCCTCCAATAGCGGCAATGATCGGCAGAGCCGCCTGGCGCGGCTCGGCTAACTCACCCACCAGAATTTCACGCTTGATTTCCAGGCCTACAACGAAAAAAAACAGTGCCATCAGGCCATCATTGATCCAGTGATGCAGGGTATTTTCCAGATGCCAGTCACCGACACTGAAGCCGATGGAGGTATGCAGGATGTGTTGATAGCTTTCAGCGAGAAAAGAATTGGCGATGATCAGCGCTGCCAAGGCGCATGCCATCAGGAGCAAGCCACTGGTCGCTTCGTCGTGAATGAATTCCTCGAAGGGTGTAACGATCTTGTCGAAGGTTTTTTCCCAGGGGGCGTTAAGTTGTTCGGGTTTGTGCTGGTCTGCCACGGCGTTGTTATTAATCCTTGTTATATAAGGGTTTTAAATGCTACATCTATATATTATAACATGATTGGTTGCAGCTTATTTATGCAAACCAGTGCGGAATTACCAGAAATTAATCCTTGGCTGGTTTTAGCCAGTGTTTGAAGTGTGGTGGTAAAGGGGTAATGGCACCCGTGGTTGACCATTGGTGCATTGTTGCCAAGGCCGTGATGTTTTCAATTCGATTCCCGGTGTGTGGATGGCTGCTGAAAAATTCGGGAGGTTGAAGACCATTCTTATGGGCGGTTTCGAGAATTTCAAATAGTGTGTTGGCGCCCACCACATGTCCATAGATTCGAGCCAGAGCAGTCATTGCGGCTTCATCGGATTCCTGTTCCTGCTCGCGGCTGAATTTAAGTGTGGTGAGCAGGCCGGTTTCGCCCAATACATTACTGATAATGCTGCCACCTATCGCTGTGTTGACAGCTGCGATGGCAGTGCCGGTGATGACGGTACGCCCCAGTGTCTTGATGGGATGACGATATTTGATATGCGCAATCTCGTGCGCCATGACCATGGCTAGTGTATTTTCATCAGGTATTTTTTCCAGTAAACCACGAAAGAAAAATACATGGCCACCCAGTGTTGCAAAGGCATTGACGGTGTCGGTCTCGACATAATGCATGATAATGGTCATTTCATCGGGGAGTTTCTGTGCCTTGGTGATGCGGTCAGCCAGTGATTGCAGGTAGCGGGTCATGTCGACATGGCTTGGTGATGTGCTGTCTGGCTTTATTTTGCTTGCAAAGGCATCAGCTATTTTCTGCTCAGCACTGAAAGGTACGAGGGGCGTCAGTAAATGGGCCGCTAAACTGAGCGCAACTATCGTAACAATAATAAATAACAAAACACCCAATAATAGAAAAGAAAATTCCTTGAGTGGATTTTCCTTGCTAGTGTTGATGCCTTCTGGTGGTTGAATCTGTTTGTATTCCAGCGTTACGTTCCTTGTGTTATCGGGTCAACAGAGATGATGGCAGTGCCATAGGCCAGTACTTCAACGGAGCCGATATTGTTATTGCGTCCCTTGGAAATACTGGCTGTTTCTATTTTGACGTTGAACACCATGTTGGCACCCAGGGCTTCAGCCTGTTCTTTCATGCGTAATATCGCTTCACGGCGGGCACGGTCGAGCAGGCTTTCATAGCTATTGATTCGGCCGCCTACCAGGCTGCGCAGTGTAGCCATCACCTGTTTGAAGTAGTCGATGGAAATGACCACATTGCCCATTACCAGTGTTGTTCTTTGATTCGTAATAGACGACGGTGGAAAGCGCAGCACTATGGCCGGTATCCGGTTGAGGACGGTTTCCCGGGCGATAATCGATTTGTAGTGGCGTGTTTCGGCATAACGGCCAAAACCATAACCCAGTATGAGTAATACGGAAAATATAATCAGATCGATCATGACGGCGTGTCCAGTATTACGGCTGTGCCATAGGCATATAGCTCGGCGGCGCCCTGGGTGACTGACGAAGTGGAAAAGCGAATGTTCAGCACGGCATTGGCCCCTGCTGCCCGGGCCTGCTGCACCATGCGTTCAACGGCTTCGTCACGAGATTCCTGTAGCAGTTCGGTATACGCTTTCAGTTCACCGCCAAAAATATTCTTGAGTCCGGCCATAATGTCTCGTCCCACATGTTTGGCGCGCACGGAATTACCCTGTACAAGCCCCAGATGTTGGATCACATTTCTGCCAGGTACGGTTTCCAGATTGGTGAGCAGCATATTTTTCCTTCATGTTTTTTTAAAATATAGGGCACAGGGATATAACGGTTATCAAGGAAATATTCTGCACTATAACATGGCGAATGTGTAATTTTTTTCGGACATGCAGGCGTGACGGCGGGCGGAGGTTTTATGAATCCTAATGGCGTGTACGCCTGAAACACAGGATAGTCGCCAGCAGCTGCAGCAGCAGAAATGCTGGATCAATCGTGCCACCACCTCCGCCCGATGCGGGTGCTGCAAGGGTGCTGGAACTGGTTATCCGGATGAGTTGTCCGGGATCCTTGATCACATGGTTAGCTAGACCATCGGTGTCGTTGGGGCCTCCATCCTGCAAGGTAAGCTGGATGCAGTAATGGCCTGCCGTGAGTCCGGGGGTGAAGTTCTGACTGCCTGGGGGTGGACATTCGCCAGGAGCGCCAGGAGCAGATGTGAGCGCATTGTTGGTGTCGATTACAAAATCACGCCAGCCGCTGACAGGGTCATATTTGCGATAACGAGCGTTGCCGGGAATGGGCCCGAGTTGTGGAATTACTACGCGCACCGATTGTCCGGCGTATGGTAATTGTGCGACTTCGAAATCGAAATAGCCACCACTGTTGGGCACGGTATCCTGTGCTGAAGCGCTGCCTGGTTTGCCTTCACCGCCACCGTAAGCGGCAATTTCGGCCACGCTGACCTTGGCGCCCTTGGCGCCTGCGGCAAAGGCGACTTCACCGAGGCGCAGTAATAATCCTGGTTCAGTTCGCATGACATAACCGCCTGTTGCCGGGAGTAGTACCAGTTCGTTACTGCTTAAGGTATCGATGTCCAGGTAGTCGGGGATGCCATCTCCATCACTGTCCTGGTACGATTCAATATCATCGGGGATGCCGTCACCGTCGCTATCGACGGCATTCGACAGTACGGGTGCAGCGTAGGCTACCTGCAGCAGTAGATCGACACTGGTTGCCAGAGCGGGTGTGCCACTGTCAGTAACGGTGAGTCGCACGTTGTAGAAACCGGCCGTCAATGCAGCAGGACTGAAAACGAACGTGGCAGGGTTGCCGTCGTTGATATCAATCAGACCGGGATTGCTGGCGCTCCAGTTATAACCATGAGTGTCACCCGGATTAGGATCGGTGACACTCGCAGTGACTGTGATCTGGCCGTTGCCGGTGACGGTCAGACGTGTTCCTGTGCCATTCTGCGTGGATGCCAGTGTTACCCGTGGCGCACGGTTGCTTTCCATGATGGTAATGTGGTGTGTGGTACGCATTCCAGCAACGGCGTTTATAGGTGTACCCAGGGTGAATATTACGGTTTCAGCGGGCTCGGCCACGGCGTCACTGACTACATTGAAGGTAATGCCGCCGGCTGTGCCGGAATTGATTACAATATTACCGCTGACAGCATTATGATCACCGGGGTTGGTGGCCGTGCCGCTCACGGTATAAGGCAGGGTGACTGGATAGCTGCTGGCCGCCTCGCTTAATATCGCTGTGACCGTGACCGTGGTCCCTTCACCCACGATCTGGTCGAGTGCGAAATTGACCATGGGAATACGGGGTTGGTCGTCGTCGGTGATGACGACGGTGGCCGCGCCGGGTTTGTCAACAATATAATCTGAAGCGCCCGCCAGCGTCACAATGATGGTTTCGTCGGATTCGATGGTTGCATCCGGAATAGTGCCAATAGCGATGGTTGCGCTGCTGCTGCCTGCGGGAATGTTGACTGTACCCGTTAAGGTATAGTAATCCACACCCCGTGTGGCGGTGCCGCCCGTGCCATAGAAGACGGTAAGCGCTGCGGCTGTCGATCCACTGCGGGTGACGGTCAGGAGTCCTGGGGTGGTGCTACCTTCCGTTACACGGGCACGAGTAGCGACGACATTAACCTTGGTCAGACTGTCGTCATCAAGATTGGTGACGGATACATCTGCCACTGCCATACCGCTGTATTGCGTATCAGCACTGATCGCTGCCGAAGTGATGATGGTGTAAGCCACATTGCCGTCGATCAATGCGTCATCCACGCCGACGACGGTAACAGTCTGTGCCACACTCCAATTGGAAGGTGTAAACGTTAAGCTGCTGGCCGTAACCTGCCCTTCGGCGGTATTGCTGCTGGATATATTGATGGTCACGTTGGCGCTGGGTTGGCTGCCCAGCATCATGGAGAAATTATCGGCCTTGCCGGCTTCGCTGGTCACCAGTCCGATAGTCGGGAACACAGAGACAGAAGCAATATCATCATCGGTGATGGTCACAATGGTATTGCCGGGTGCCCCCGCCGTGTAGCCGCCACCGTTGGTCACAGTTATGTTTATCGTTCTGCCGGGTTTGGCAATGCTGTCATTAATGGGAATGATGGACTCGGTGACGCTGGCGCTGCCGGTGGGGATTACTGCACTGCCGCTTAGTGCCATGTAATCGACACCAGCGACGGCGGTGCCGCTCACGTTGTAATTCACGGTGAGATCAGCGGTGATTTCACCACTGCGGGTAAAGGTAACACTGCCAAGGCCAATCTCACTGGTACTGACGCCTGTAATGGTTACCACTTGTGGTACATCATTATCGAGGTTGGTAACCAGAACATCAGCGGGATCCTGCCCATTGTAAGCGTTGTCGGCACTCACCACAGGTGCCAGTATTATGGCGTATGCAATGATGCCATCGACCACGGCATCATTGACGCCGGTTACCGTGACCGTTTGTGTCTGGCGCCAATTGACCTGATCAAATACCAGACTTGTCGGGGATACCGTGCCTTCATTGGTATTACTGCTAGAGAGGTTGATGGTCACGGTTGCTGTCGGCGGGCTAGTTAATGCCACGGTGAATGTGGCCGTGCCGCCTGACTCACTGGTGATAAGACCTGCGGTAGGAGTAACGGTGAAGCCTGGGGTCTGGGTCTGGCTCAGGAAGAAGAAAACGCCACCCCGGTTCAACAAGTCATAGTATCGCGAGGCTACATAGATATCAGGATAAGTATCGCCGTTGACATCACCGACGGTGCCCACATCGTAACCCATGTTGCCACTCGTCTGACTGCCCTGATAATTCCAGATGGGAGTGGTTACGATACCGCTGGATGATCCGGGGTAAATGAATGCCGCGCCTCTGGAGTTATAGGCGGGGGCGCCAATGATGACATCACTATAGCCATCCTTGTTAAGATCTCCTGCGGTGTTGACTTGCCAGCCAAAATTGGCGCCCACAACATTGCTCTCGATTTTGCCGTTGTTCTCACTATTGGCGCGTACAATGCCATCCCCGGCGCCCGCCACAAGCAGGCCAGTGGCCGAACCATGGAACATGAAAATCGCCCCTTCACCTGATTGGCCATTGGTGAAGTAAGGTGCGCCAATAATAATGTCATCATAGGCATCGTTATTGACACGTCCCGCCTGGGCTACAGCGTAGCCGAACTGGGAACTGGCGACATCACTTTCTGCCTTCCAATTGGCATCGATGGGGTGGGCGATGCCATCGGCACCGGCATCGTTGAAGCCGGCTGCTGATCCGTAGAAGACGTAAACCTTGCCTTCAATACTTTGGCCATTGGTGTGTCGTGGCACCCCAATGATCAGGTCATCATAAGCATCGCCATTGACGTTGGCGACGGCCAGGCCATGGTCCAGGCCAGTGTAGCCGCTGGAGACATCACTTTCGAATAACCAGGCTGCATTCGCAAGTGTCGCAGTGGGAGCACCGGGCAGGCCGGCGGCGGAATTGAAGAATACATAGACACGCCCTTCAAAGCTCTGGTCGTTGGTTGCGTAAGGTGCCGCGATAGCGATATCACGATAACCATTGCCATCGAAATCACCGCTTCGCGCGATGGCATTTCCGAACAAACTGCCGGATACACCGGACACTTTCCAGTTTGCATCGGAAGGAAGACCGATACCATCACTATTGGCATCGGGCAAACCGCTGGCACTGCCGTAATAAACGTAAACTGTAGGCGCCGCCCCAGAGGGCGCGCCAACGGCAATGTCTTCACAGCCGTCTCCATTGACATCGCCGAGACCGACAACCTGTGTACCGAAATTAGTGGCGGTTAAACTGTCACGACCGATCCAGTTTGCCGTAGTCGAATAACCAGTCACCGTGCCGTAATAGACACGAATCTCACCATAGTTGAGATTGCCTGCCCCAATAATCAAATCGGGTCGACCGTCACAATTAACGTCGGCCTTGGTAACGACGTTGCCGAAATTTGAAGAATCGATATTGTTCTGCAGAATGGTGAGTTTTTGGTTGTTATCCATGTTGGTTACTGACACATCCGCTGCATTGACATTATTGTAGTTAAGGTCGGTGCTGATGGCCGGTGCGGTGATTATGGTATAGGATTGCGAACCGTCAATTTTGGTATCATCGATGCCGGTAATAGTGATGAGTGCGCTGCGAGTACCGCCAGGTGAAAAATTAACGGAGCTCGGCGACGGCATCCCTTCTCCAGAATTACTGCTGGAGAGATTGACCGTGACGTTGGCGCTGGGGGCAGCGCCCAGATTGAGAGTGAAGGTGGCCTGTCCACCATTTTCGGTGGTTACCAACCCGGTGCCGGGCATGACAGTGATGGTGTAACCGTCGTTGTCCAGATTGCTCATGGCGATGTCATTGGGGTTAACGCCGTTGAAATTAGTATCAGCACTGGAGAAGGTTGAAGTCACAATATTGTAATTGACCGTGCCGTCCACGACAGAGTCATTGATGCCAAAAACAGTGCCGTTTTGAGGAATATTCCAGTTGCTGGCATCGAAAGTCATGGATGAGGGGCTGACAAAGCCTTCATTGATATTGTCACTGGATAACATGAACGTGACGCTGGCGCTGGGTTTGGCAGTCAACGCAATGGTGATCGGTGCAAAGCCACCGGATTCACTGGTGACATAACCGTAGGTTGCAGTGACAATGATATTTGCTACATCATTGTCGTTATTGGTAACGGCCACATCGGCAGGGTTCATGCCACTGTACTTGGGATCGACGCTGACTGCGGATGCCGTGATTATTGTGTATGAAATATTGCCGTCGATGATGACATCGTCAACGCCTGTGACCGTCACGGTCTGGGTGGTATTCCAGTTGCTGCTATTGAATGTGAGAGCGCTGGGGCTGATAGTGCCTTCGTTGGTATTGCTGCTGGAGATACCGATGGCAACATTGGCAATAGGCTGAGTGTTCAATCTCACGGTAAAGGTGGCGACACCACCCGACTCGCTGGTGACCAACCCTGACGTGGGGCTAACGGTGATACCAGCAGTATCGTTGTCGGTGTTGATCAGAGAGACGTCGCTGGGATTGACAAAATTAAATGCTGGGTCCGTACTTTTGGTGGCAGTGGTGATGATGCTGTAGGCAACATCATCATCATCGATTAGATCATCCACGCCGGTGACCGTTACGATTTGTGGTGTGTTCCAGTTGGCGCTGGTGAAAGTGAGAGATGCAGGTGAAACCGTGCCCTCTGCGGGATTGGAGCTGTAAAGGTTGAAGCTGACATTGGCATTCGGTGCGCTGGTGAGTACTACGCTAAACGTTGCTGTCCCGCCTGTTTCGGTCGTGGTTAGCCCACTGGTCGGACTAACGGAGATATTGCCACTGCCGCTGGTGGCATATGTCACACCAACGTCTTCCAGTGTCGGTGTAGCACTGCCGTCTGAAACCAGTGTCACCTTGTACTGTAACCATTGATCGTTCAGACTGTCGCGTAGAGCATCGGCCAGTGTGGTACAGCTGACAGCAGTCGTTCCGGAACAGCCGCCGGCATAGGTGTTGGTGGAGCTCCAATAGCTGTTTGCTGTACTGTCGGTTCCCACCCAGGTACCCCATGTGCCAGGGGCTCCAGCATTATTCGTCGCGGTGCGAATTTGCACGCGTACTTCTGTTCCGATGGGTAAGGTCTGTGTCCATGCCAGTCCATCAAGGAGATTGTTGAGGCTGGTGCTGTTGTAGGCGGATGAAATCAATGAGGCGGAGTAGGCATAGCGCGAATAATTAACCGTGACATCCTGCAGTACGGGTGTCACGGTATTATCTGCGGTTGTCAGATTTGCCCGGTATTGCACATAACGATTAATCCCCAGCGCTGAAATATTACCGCCATTGGCAATACCCGTTTGCCATGCTGTCCAGCTTCCATCCGGAGAGGGAGTATTCCCGGCGCGTACATCGAGAGTCATCGCGGTACTGACGGGTGTGGTCGCTGTGTAGCCGAGAGTTGTGTATCCGACATGTGGCCCTGCATCTATCACTGAAGATGTGAACAGGCCTGATGCGGTATAGGTACCTAAAGCAACTACCTTGAACGCGGCGGCGGAGAGGTAGGCATAACGGCCTCGTGGGTAAACACCGCTTACATTTGTTTCATGGGATGCGACCAGTACTGGCAATGTAGGGTTTGAGATGTCAAACACCTTGAGTGAGTTGTCGGCGATATACGCATATCCATCTTCCACAAAAATATCACCACCAGCATTAACCTCATTGGTGATGCTCACTAGCACGGGAGTAGCTGGATTGGTTATGTCGATGATTTTAAGGCCTGTTCCTGTTATGTAGGCGTAATTTCCGCGCACAAAAATGCCGTATGTCGTACCGGGATACGTCGTTATCAGGGTGGGAGCCGCTGGATTGCTGATGTTAATTATTGCCAGACCGGATGTGCCATCGGCAACATAAGCTGTGTTACCCGATACGAAGACGCGACTCGCCGTGCCGGGTGTTGCCAAGCTTCCTGCCAATGTGGGTGCATTGGGGTTCGACACGTTAATAATTTGCAGGCCACTATTTATCCAGTCTGCCACATACGCGTAATTTCCTGATACATGGACGCCCTGTGCCCAGCTTGGTGTATTATAGGTGCCAAGCTTGACGGGGGCGGCTGGATTAGAGATATTGATAATAATCAATCCGGCATCGGCAGCGGCTACATAAGCATAATTTCCGGAAACATAAGTATCAAGAGCGATGGCATTAGTCGGTGTAGTCGCCGTTGATGAAGGTGCCGCGGGATTGGAAATGTTGACAATCTGATGAACAGAAGATGAATTTCCTGAGTTATCCGCCAGATAGGCGTAATTCCCGTCGACATGGAGATTATAGGTTGGATAGGTTGCCACAAGGCTGCCAACAGTTGATGGGCTGAAGTTAAGCTTAAGCGTCACGCTAGCTGCATTGTCGCTGCCGGTGATGGCCACATTGGAGCCCAATGCATAGTTGTTATAGTTAATCGTCAATTGCATCAAGGACGCAGTCACAGCATTATTGGTGGTTGAAAAATTGGCGCGATACTGCACATAACGTCGAGTTCCCAGCGCTGAAATATCGCCACCGGTTGCGATATTATTCTGCCAGGCCGTCCAGCTTCCATCAGGTGTGGCGGTATTGCCAGCGCGTATGTCAATGGTCAGCGTGGTGTTGGTGGGTATTGTTGTTATATAACCCAGTGTAGTGAAACCCTGATTGGAGATGGTATCTATCGCTGCTGATGTCAGTGTACCAGACGTCGTGTAGGTGCTTGTACCACTATTGATATAACCGTAGGTATATCCCCAGAAATCGGATTGCCCCATCATAAAATCGAGATCGCCATCACCATCCAGATCGGCCAGGGCAGGTGCTGAATAGGAGCCGAGACCGCTTTTGTTCCAGGCTGTATTTGCTGTCCAGATCGGTGCTGTTGTGCTGCCGGTGTTTTGGTAGCCATAAACAATCCCACCGGAATTGTTGCCTATCAACAAATCAAAATCACCATCGCCATCAATATCGGCCAGTGCAGGTACGGCAAAAGCGCCAGTATCCGGGGTATTCCAGGCCGCATTCGCGACCCAAACAGGTGCTGCTGTCGTGCCATCATTTCGGTATCCATAGCTGATGCCTCCGGAATCACCGATCATAAGATCGAGATCGCCATCACCGTCCAGATCCGCCAGTGTTGGTGAAGCATAATATCCCAGGGCTGTATCGGGTATGCTCCAGGCAGGTTTCGCACTCCACACAGGTGAGTATTTGGTTCCGGTGTTTTCGTAACCGTACACACCTCCATTGTATTCCCCAATCATGAGATCGAGATCACCATCGCCATCCAGATCAGCCAGTGTGGGCGATGCGTACGATCCAACAGAGGGTACATTCCATAAACTTTGTGTGGTCCATACTGGTGAGGTTGAGCTGCCAATATTTTTGTAGGCGTAGGTGATCCCGTTATTTGCACCTACTATCATGTCCAAATCACCGTCGTTATCCAGATCTGCTAACGCTGGTTTCACCAGATTGTTGACTCCCGCACCCAGGCTGTTGAGAGGGCTGCTGGGGTTCCATGCAGCATTCGCAGCCCAGGATGGTGTGTGGGAGGCGAAACGTAATCTGACAGTACCACTGCTGACAGAGATGCCATTGAGTGTAGCGCCAGAGGAGAAATCTCTATCGGAGTCATGAATGCGTGAGATGTTTCTGGACAGTGCGAAATCACTGTCGGACGTATGGGTGCGCGAATCAGGTACAGTGCCCAGTTGCAAATCGGCACCGCCGTTAACCACGGCAATATTGGCATCTTTGCTTGAATAAGCCGTCCAGCCTGTCTGATGGGTTGGGTCGGTGGCGACACACTCGGTTCCCGTCCACTGGCCACCGACTGAGCTACACGCAGTGGTATCGGCAGGGGCACCGCTGTTCCAGTTGGTTTGGGTGAACGTTGCGGCCAGCGCGGCGAACATTGGTAATACGGCGAGTGCCCACAACGTGCGTCGAGAAGCCAGACGTATCCTGTGGCGCAGGTGTCCAGCCATACCAACGAGGAACGCTGGTTTTTTCAGAAACGAAAAGATATCTCGCTTTGCCACACCCAGGTACCTCTGTTGTTGCAAATTCCTTCCCTGGTGGCGTTATCGTGTTCGTCATCCTGTCATTACCATCTACTGTATAGGAACAGTAGGTAGTATTATTGTTAGCGGCCAAATTCTGGCTTACTGTAGAGTTTCCTTCTCCTTGCCGATACCCATAACATGGCTATAGTTATTGCCTTTTGCTTCCCGGTTTAACCGGGCACGTCGAAATCTCCTGGGATGCTGAGCGTGACAAAACTATATAATATTATAATTCTGTTGATGTTCACGGTGGCGGTGGGAGCTCCGTCACGGGCTGAGGCGGAATTTGCTCTCAATTTCACTCCCATCAACGCAGGAGCCGGTATTACCACCACTTCCGTGTTAGGCTGCAGCTCGGCCGGAGGACAAACTCCTTTTCTGATGGCGGCTCCTGGTAGCTGCAATATCAATACGCCGGAAATCGTTACCGATCCCAGTACCGGTCTGAACTACTATCATATGATCGTCGGCAGCGTCGCCGAGGGGTTTATCCAGGAATCGTTTATTCAGACCGGTGTGATTGCAGGCACCATTTTGAGTTGTGCCGGAAACAGTTGCAGCACGAATCTCAATAATAGGGATCCGTTGGGCGGTACAGGCTTATATTACACGGGTAGTGGCGCCTCAAATCCTCGTGGCACCATTATCCGCCAGATTATCTCGGATGGTGAGATTGTCATGGAATTTTTGAAAGACAAATACGATCGAAAACCCTTGATCACGCAAAGCATCATCACTTCGGGAATGTTCGCCACATTTCGCATCGACATGCGTAACAGTACATACAGCGACATGAATACTCCTGGTGTGATCACGAATACCTTTTCTTTCTCTGATCCTTTTGCCGGGTCGTTTGACATGGCGCGAGATGCACCGAATGCTCATGTTACTGGTGGTCGGTATACCTATACCAATGGTGCGGGGAACGGTGGTTCACAAGGTACTTATAACTATGTGGAAGGGGGTGGTGGAATTACTACTTCCGACTGGACTGGTTTCATGGACAGGCAGGATGCGCGTAACATCTGGACATTTCCTACATACAAACCGCAATAATCTATTCGCAGGGTTTCTCTGGTCATTTCGCTAATTAATGAATACATGAATGTGTATTTTATGTTGTGAAATTCATTTTAAGGGATCAGGATATCTGGCGTGATAATCGGATAAGTATGGTTGTTTTTAGTTATATGCGTGTGATCGCTTCAGTTTTCGTGGCAGATGTGAAATCGGTGTTGGCAATGATAATGCCGCTCTATGGCATGGTTTTCCTGCACGGTAGTTACAATTTATTACGGAGTGGTGGATGGTCTATTGTGCGGAATCAATTTCAAAGCCGGTGGCGCAGCCAGAAGGGTTGATAAAAGGGATATCGATAATATGGATGCCAGTGATCATGGAAGAATGGGTCGTGCAGAAAGGGGTCATAGATGATGGTGGGTGAGGGTGGTGATGGTTCCCACAGAAAATATGATTCAGCATGTACCACCGGAAAGACATAGGAAAAATCACCAATCAGTCGGGTGACAGGTTTTTCAAGCATACCCGTCACCGTCAGTAGCCGCCCCTTGGCATAAACCACTGGGTCAACGAAACCGTCGACTCTGGCCAGGAAACGTCCTTCACTCGTACCTTTTTCCCTGGGTCTGCCGTCATATTCGAGGTGGCGGGTGACAATCTCAATCCATGATTCTGACGCGCGGTTTTCGACGGTTGTGATGGTTCCGCCCCAGCGTATATGGGCGCCAATTAACCGCTCGGGGTTGGCGCGGACTTCGCTCATGCCCGGGGCGCCGGGTGGGGCGTTACGTATGGCGCTGGGGACCGTGCTGGCGCAGCCCGTCAACAGTCCGCCAAATAGTACGAAAGTTAAGAATACGTTCATGATGCCCTCACCATCTAATTTTTCTGTCACCTGGCTATTATAGACCGGCGGACACCCGATTAATTTAGTGTGCAACGAAAATCTGTGCAATGTTTCACCGCCATACCCATTCGAGGCATTAAAATCAGGGCAGTGATCAACATGCCATGGTTTTATGTGTGTGTCGTGTGATAAAAACGAGGTTCCTTTGACCTGGGATTGCCGCATGGCATAATATAAGGATATTTATAGGTTTCCGTCGTTGGGAGGCATTCGTGAGCCACAGGAAAAGTGTAGCGTGACAGAAAAATATCCTGAGAAAGTGATTAATACCCCGGAGCGTAGCAATGTATCGGGTCGCTCCAGCAGTAGCAGTTTTACACGTGAAGGCAGTCTTGGCCGGCAGAGTGGACGTCGGCGCCGTATGAGTCAACGGCTGCTCCTGGCAATTGGTCTTGGGCTGGCCTTGGCGGTGCTTATTATTGAAAGTATCTTGTCGGGTACGCGCATCATTAATTTAAGCAAGGAAAATAACGTGTTACGCAGTGAACTGCTTGATGCGAAGGCTGAGTTGAGCAGGTTGTTGCCGGAATTAAAGCAGGCGCGCCGCGATTTGAAGGGAATGATACAGGAGCGCATGCCGCACCTTCGTGTCCTTGAGCCTGATAAAGTGTTGACGGTGAACGATGGTTATGTAAAGAACATCATGTTTTCCGTACTCAAGGTTAATGCCGAAAAAAAGTACGAATATAAGCTGGTCATGGAAAATAAAACCCAGTTTTTAGTGCGGCCCCAGGTTCAGATTTTCGTTTTCAACAGCCACGGGGTGCAGATCGGAATGGCGGAAACCAATGATCGTTTAGAGTTGATACCAGGTGAAAGCCGTTCGCGATCTTCCGATATCCGGCTTTTTATCAAGGATGAGCCGCATTATTTTTTCATTCATATCGCCAAGGAATCGTAAAGACCGACAAGCGGCCTCTATGGTTTTTTGTGTCAGCAAGACTTCAGCAGTCGGTGTGTTCCTGTTTTTGTAAAACTGCGTAAAATTTGGTAAAATGATGGTTTTTCAGTGCCTAATGTCTGGGTGTCGGGGGCGAGTGCTGCCAACACGTTGCCGCAATACCGTTTTTAATTAAGATTTTGATATTGTTTATTTTTTATAGGTGTGCGAAGGTGATTTCTTGCAGTGCAGATGGATGTGGTGGTGGGTCGCAATGACGCGGCAGACTTGCATATGAATTGGGTTGATATTTCCATCTTTGTCATCATCAGTCTTTCAGTGCTGGTGGGTGTGGTGCGCGGTTTTGTTCGTGAGGCGTTGTCGTTATTGGTGTGGGCGCTGGCTTTCTGGGTTGCGCTGGAGTACACGCCAAAACTTGCGGGTCTTTTTGCCGATACCATAACGGCATCTTCACCACGACTTGTAATATCCTTTGCCGTTCTTTTTTTAGCGACCCTTATTCTGGGTGGGGTCACTGGCTATATTATTAACAAGCTGGTGCGAAAAACCAGTTTAAGTAGCCTGGATCGTTCCATTGGCATGTTTTTTGGTCTGGCACGAGGTGTGGTCGTTACTGTTGTATTGGTGATGCTGATAAATGTCACGCCTCTGGCACATGCACCGTGGTGGGATGCATCGATATTTGTCGATTACTTTCAAATATTACTGACATGGGTCGGTGATGTGTTACCGCACGGTGGTGCGCGCAGTTTTATTGAAAGAGTCAAGGGCTAGTGGTTTTGGAATTATTCTGACTCATAACGGTAGGTAACTCTCATGTGTGCCATTATTGGTATCATCGCTGGCAGCAGCGTTAATCAGTCCCTGTATGATGGACTTACCGTACTACAACATCGCGGCCAGGATGCCGCGGGTATCGTTACCTGCGATGCTACAGGCAAGTTTTATTTGCGCAAGGATAATGGCCTGGTGCGCGATGTGTTCCGCTCCCGTCATATGATGAATTTACGCGGTAATATGGGTATTGGGCATACACGTTACCCAACCGCAGGGCGTTCCAGCTCTGCTGAGGCGCAACCTTTTTATGTCAATTCACCGTTTGGCATCGCGCTTGCGCATAATGGCAACCTTACCAATGCCGCGCAGCTCAAACAGGAAATCTTTATTGAAGATCGTCGCCACATCAATACCGACTCTGATACGGAAATTCTCCTCAACATTTTTGCACATGAATTGCAGGCACAGGGTAAACTCAAAATAAGTGAGCGTGACATCTTCAATGCAGTAGCAGGCGTGCATCGTCGTTGTCGTGGCAGTTATGCTGTCGTGGTGCTGATTGTCGGTTACGGGATTGTCGGTTTTCGTGACCCTTATGGCATACGCCCGGTGGTATTTGGCAAACGCGATGCGGATACCGGTACGGAATATATGATTGCCTCTGAAAGTGTTGCGCTGGATTCCCTGGGGTTTGCACGGATTCGCGATATTGCGCCCGGCGAGGCCGTTGCCATTGATATGCAGGGTACGCTGCATACCCAGCAATGTGCGGATAATGCGGTGTATAACCCCTGTATTTTTGAGTACGTCTATCTCGCGCGTCCCGATTCGATTATTGATGATGTATCAGTATATAAGGCACGCTTGCGCATGGGCGATAAACTCGCTGACAAAATTCTACGCGAATGGCCGGATCATGACATTGACGTAGTGATCCCCATCCCCGATACCAGTCGTACGTCGGCGCTGCAACTTGCCAATCGTCTTGATGTGAAATACCGTGAAGGATTTATTAAAAATCGTTACATTGGCCGTACTTTCATCATGCCTGGGCAGAAGCAGCGTAAAAAATCCGTTCGCCAAAAGCTGAATCCGATTGCGCTTGAGTTCAGGCGTAAAAATGTGTTGCTGGTTGATGATTCAATTGTACGCGGCACTACCTCCGAACAAATCATTCAAATGGCGCGTGAAGCGGGTGCCCGCAAGGTTTATTTTGCTTCTGCCTCACCGCCGGTACGTTACCCTAACGTTTATGGTATCGATATGCCTACGGCTGCTGAATTGATCGCTCACGGCAGAAGCGACGCTGAAGTTGCAACAGCCATCGGCGCGGATCGTTTGGTGTTTCAGGATCTTGCCGATCTGATTGAGTCTGTGCGTAAAGGGAACTCGCGGCTGGAGCGTTTCGACACATCGGTATTTACCGGAGAATACGTGACGGGTGATGTGACTCAGGACTATCTCGACCATCTTGACCAGCGTCGTAATGATTTGAATAAAGTGGCAGAAATGCGCAACGCTGAAGCGTCGATGATTGATTTGTATAATGCTACCTGAGCGCAGGCCATGTATTATCTGCGCCCTATGGTTTTTTTGACAAAGGGCCGATTATGTGTGTAATATAATGCTGTTGCGCCGATTTGATTCAGCTTGCGGGCGCGTAATAAATGCAGCTAAAGAGGGCAACCTGCTTTGACAAATGCTGCGAGCGGGTTTTTTTATGCCTGAAATTCGGTATTTTAACCCTCTGATATTCAGACAGGTTTAGAAAGGAATAGTGCTATGCCACATGAGTTTGACGAATACGGTTTTGATACATTGGCAGTGCGTGCTGGTCAGGTGCGTACCAATGAATGCGAGCAATCCGAGCCGATTTTTACCACTGCTAGCTATATTTTTGGCAGTGCTGCCGAAGCGGCCGCGCGTTTTTCGGGGAACTCGCCGGGTAATATTTATTCACGTTTTACCAATCCCACCGTGCGTAACTTTGAACAACGTCTTGCGGCGCTGGAAGGGGGCGAGCGTTGTGTTGCGACGGCTTCCGGCATGGCGGCGATTACCACCACCTGCATGGGCTTGTTGAAGGCCGGGGATCATCTTGTCGCATCACGCAGCGTATTTGGCCCTACCGTACTGTTGTTCAGTAATATTCTGGCGCGTTTTGGTATTGAGACCACGTTTGTGTCTCTGGCTGATGTGTCGGCGTGGGAGCAGGCGATACGCCCCAATACCAAATTACTATTTCTTGAAACACCTTCGAATCCGTTAATGGAGCTTGGCGATATCACTGCCGTGGCTGCGGTTGCGCATCGCCATGGCTGTCTGTTGGCGGTAGACAATTGTTTTTGTACTCCGGCTTTGCAAAAGCCTCTGGCGTTGGGCGCAGATATTGTCGTGCATTCAGCAACCAAATTTATTGATGGACAGGGGCGTTGTATAGGAGGTGCCATTGTGGGCAGCGAGACGGTAGTGGGAGGGGGCATTTATAATTTCCTGCGCACGGCCGGGCCGAGTATGAGCCCATTTAATGCCTGGGTGTTTTTAAAGGGGCTGGAAACTTTGCGTCTGCGCATGCAGGCGCATTGCGCCAGCGCCCTTTATCTGGCGCAATGGCTGGAGCAGCAGCCTGTCGTGGCCAGGGTAAACTATCCGGGGCTTGTGTCGCATCCGCAACATGCGTTGGCAGCACGTCAGCAATCAGGGTTTGGTGGAGTATTGTCTTTTGAGGTGAAAGGTGGGCGCGATGCTGCGTGGGCATTGATTGATGCCACCCGAATGATATCCATCACTGCTAACCTGGGCGACAGCAAGAGCACCATTACTCACCCGGCAACGACCACGCATGGTCGTATCACCGCCGAAGCCCGTGTACAGTCCGGGATTACCGAGGGATTGGTGCGTGTGGCCGTGGGACTGGAAGAGGTGGTTGATTTGCAGGCTGATTTGCAGCGCGGTTTGAACGCGGCAGCGCATCTGAAGTCATAATGCGCTACAATGGATGATTAACGGTTCGACAAAGGTGGAATTGTGTCATCGCTGAACAGAAAGTCATCCATTACATTATATTCACGTGGCGTATGCGCATTTTCGCATCGTGTGCGCCTGGCGCTGGCCGAGAAAAACATTGCTGCCGAAATTATTGATGTAGGTGACGATCATTTACCGGAAGATCTGCTGGATCTGAACCCTTATAATACTCTGCCAACCATGGTTGAGCGTGATCTGGTGTTGTATAGCTCAAACATCATTATGGAATATGTTGAGGAGCGTTATCCGCACCCGCCATTGATGCCTGTGGATCCGATGGCACGAGCACGTACCCGCACCTACCTGTATCGCATGGATCATGATTGGTATAGCCTGCTGGGTGATCTTCAGGGTGATGATGCCGGGAAAGCGGACAGTGCACGCAGGACGATACGTGATGGCTTAACCCTGCTGGCCCCGGTATTTGCCCAGAAATCCTTTTTTATGAGTAGCGAGATATCCCTGGTGGATTGCAGTCTGGCGGCATTGTTGTGGCGTTTGCCCGTGTTTGGTATTGAATTGCCTGCTCAGGCCAAATCATTATTACAATACGCAGACCGCATGTTTGCCCGCGAAGGGTTTCGCGCCAGCCTGTCATTTGCCGAGCGCTCCATGAGATAAACTGATGAATTCGAGCCGACCTTATTTAATTCGTGGTATTTATGAGTGGATTGTCGATAACGGCTGTACACCGTATCTTCTGGTGGATACACAATCTCCTGAAGTGGTCGTGCCGATGCAGTTTATTGAAAATTCCAGAATCATTTTGAACATTGCACCGATGGCGGTACAGGCGCTTGCCTTGGGTAACGACGCGGTTAGTTTTAGCGCACGTTTTGGCGGTACGCCGATGAATGTTGTGGTGCCAGTGAGCGCCGTGCTGGCAGTGTATGCCAGGGAGAATGGTAAAGGCATGGTGTTTAGTGAAGATGATGGTGGTGATCACCCGACAGGGAATTCGCCTGTGCCTACATCCGAAAAGTCACGCCGCCCGACATTAACGGTAGTCAAGTAAGCCCGGCTATTTTCTGCCGCGTCGCCGCTGAATCACATCCCATGCCATGGCGCCTATGACAAGTGCGCCAATACTCACTGCAATGCCCATGACAAGGTATTCGGTTTCCTCGCTGACCAGACCACCAATCATCATATGCACTACATATGACCACAATACCATTGAGCTGATGGCGATAAATCCATAAATCAAAATTTCTTTCATGCTGAAACTCTCTTAAAGTGGTCACACACGGTGTTTATATATCATAACAAGACGTATACATATTTTTGTGAGTCCATTATAAGACTTTGATAAATACCTTTGATTTGCGTTGATAGTTATACAGATGCTGGCGCTGTACGGGTAAATCTTCGATTTTAGCGGGGCTGAAGCCGCGTTCACGAAACCAGTGTGTCGCATGTGTGGTGAGTGCAAACAGATGACCTATGCCCTGCTGTTTGGCGTGGTGTTCAAGCGCATTTAACAACGCTTCGCCCCGGCCACCATCGCGGTAGGCCGGATGTACGGCCAGACAGGCCAGTTCACCCACACTTTCTTTTTTAAAAGGGTAGAGTGCCGCGCAGGCGGTGATCATGCCATCCCGTTCCATTACCATGAAATAGTCAATCTCGGTTTCAAGGCGCTCACGTGAGCGGCGCACCAGCGCTCCCTCGGTCTCCAGCGGTTCAATCAACCCTAAAATCCCTCCCACATCGTCAATGGTGGCCTTGCGCATGTTTTCATACTGATCGGCAGTGATAAGCGTGCCAATGCCATCCCGTGTAAATAGCTCCAGCAGCAACGCGCCATCAATGTGACGATCTATCAGGTGCGCCCGCCGTACGCCCTGGCGGCAGGCTTGCACGGCATGCATCACATACTGTGCTATTTCCCGGTGCGCTTTGTTGCTTTCATTGTCAATGGGCGCTCGTTGAGCGGCAAGCCATTGCTCGGCTTCTCCAAGAGTGAGTTGCCGCATCAGATCCTTGTCGGCATCGAACAATCCGCGATCTTCTACCAGGCACAATAATTTGTCCGCATTCAGGGCGATGGCAGTGGCGGTTGCTACCTCCAGCGCCGTCAGGTTAAATGTCTCACCCGTAGGTGAATAACCCAGGGGTGAAAGCAGCACAATTGCGCCATCATCGAGGCGTTGTTTAATGGCTTCCGCGTCAACACGGCGCACTTCACCCGTATAGCAATAGTCAATGCCATCGCGGATGCCGACGGGTTTGGCGGTGACGAAATTGCCCGACGCCACACGAATGCCCGCACCTGCCATGGGTGAGTTCGCCAAGCCCATGGACAGAAGCGCCTCGATTTCTATGCGTAATGTACCGACGGCTTCTTTCACTACGGTCAGCGCTGCGTCGTCGGTAATACGTAATTCCTTCACATAGTGAATGGCAGCATTACGTTCCGTCAGTCGTTGCTCAATCTGTGGGCGTGCGCCATGCGCCAGTACCAGACGTGCGCCCAGGCTATTGAGCAGGGCAATGTCATGTATCAGATGGGCAAACTGGTCATCCGCCACGGCTTCTCCGCTGAACATGATGACAAACGTGCGGCCACGAAAGGCATTGATGTAGGGCGACGAACTGCGGAACCAGGTAACGAATTGTGCTTCGTCAAATATGTTGGGCACGGGTTTTTACTGCCTTATCTAAAGTGAGTGAGCATCAAGGGTTCAGTGGGCACAACTAACCCGCTGATTTTGGACTATTAAGCCTAGTCGTGGCAACCCATCTCTGGTATTGGTGGCTTGGTTGGTCTTGTTGACGGGTAATTCCATTACATTTTAAGTGGGTTATATGATTGAAAAGATGAGTTTTTCAGTCAAAAATATTTGTTTTAGGGCTTGTCAGATACCCCACTATTTTGCTATGGTTTTTTGGCCGAACGTAGATTTGGTTTTTGATAAACAAACGCGACCGAGAGAGGAGATGTTTTGTGAATAAATTAAAAGATGCATGCCAGAATGACTGGTTGATTGTGATGTACATTGCCGTTGTGATTTTTAGCTTATTGGCACTGGGCATGAAGGGGTTGGCTCATTATCCATTGGGGCACTAAAAGCACCGGGAGCCCCGTTTGTAATTAAAAAAAGGATCGAGGAGACTGCTTCGATCCTTTTTTTACGCCTGTTATTTTTCCTGCCCCTGCCTGATCAATGCTGCTGTGCACAATCCCTTGGTAATAAAGCGGTTAAAAGATCTTGAAGTTTACATGGTTATTATGTATAAAGAAGCGGATATGGCCACATTTTATTTGTGGTTAATATCCTACTTAACCCGTCAACATTTATATCAAGGAGCTCGCCATGAATAACCATAAACCGCATACCAACGATGATTATATTGTGCCTGTTGTCATAGCCGCTGTTGTTTTCTTTTTACTATGGATGGGGATGAATGTATTGGCTCATTATCCGGTGGGCCAATAATAATGTAATGTTGATATCCGGTACGGGCATGCTCCCGGCGTTATTTACCAGAGCGGCTGTTCGGCATCGCTGGATTCACTCTCTCTCGGGTTATCACTCAGGGAGTGGGGAAATAATATTTCCTGCTCCCCTTTTTTTACAGGATCAGGAAAAGAGGGAGCCATTTCGCGCTGTTTTTCAAGATTCCTGAAATCCCACAGGCGTTTGTCCATCAATTGGCTGGGTTGTACGCGGCCCAGTGCGTGGAGCATATTGCTGGGAATTTTGGGGTTTTCCCTGGCGAGATCCTGCACCAGTCTTTTCGTACGTTGACGCGCCAGATTTTCCTGGGAGCCGCATAAATTACAGGGGATGATCGGAAATTCCCGTTCCTTGGCGTATTCGATGATATCTTTTTCCTGACAATAGGCGAGTGGCCGTACCACGATATGGCGTTTATTGTCGGTGAGCAATTTGGGTGGCATGGAGCGTATTTCACCGTTGTACATGATGGACATCAGCAGGCTATGAATCATGTCGTCGCGATGATGTCCGAGCGCGATTTTGGTATGGCCATGGGTCTCGGCATATTTGTAAATATTGCCGCGTCGTAACCGTGAACAGAGTGAGCAATAGGTGCCACCTTCCACTGTTTTATCAATCACGATGGAGTAGGTGTCTTTCTTTAGAATTTCATAGGGAATTTTCTGATGTTCCAGCCAGCCGCGCATGTGGCTGTCATTCCAGCCGGGTTGTGATTGGTCGAGTGTGAAGGCAAAAATCTCGAATTTGTTGTTGGAGTGCATGCGTAACAGACGCAATATCGACAACAGGGTATAGGAGTCCTTGCCTCCCGACAGGCATACCATGACTCGGTCACCCGTCTGGATCATATTGTAGTCGGCAATGGCTTTGCCGACATAATGCAATAACTTCTTTTCTACTTTAGACAACAGACTTCCCCTGTAATGGTTTGCGTGTATAGCGGTGTTTTACGCCCGCCGGAAAATATGTGGTATCACCCGCCGCTAATAAGGTAACGTCAGGATGTTGATATTCGGCAGGTACATAATGGGTAAATTCACTGTTCAGGCGTAATAATTGGGTGTGTATCGACGTCGCAATTACATCGCGTTTTTCAGGTGAGCTATTTACATTCGGCAGCAATTCTACCGTCACGTGCAGCCGTTTGTTCTGGTCCGCCTGTTCTTTTACTTCAAGCACAAATTTACCTGTTACCCACTCTGTAATCACGGGTTGCTCCAGTCCCACCGTAATATTTTCCGGATAGATGTTTGCGCCGAAATACGACACTGTGAAATCCGCGCGACCAAAGAGATACACAAAGGGCAGGGCGTAATCATCGTGTTGTAACGACGCTGTATTCGTTTCATCGGAGAGCGGATTACCCGGCCATTCCCGTACAAGATTCAGCATCGTTTCGTAAGGAATAATCCCACCCTGGTCGGCGATATGATAGCGCACCAACGGCACGCCATTATCTCCCGTAACGACCAGCGTGCCTTCATGCACTTCAAAAAAACGGCTGAGGGGATCATACTGCAATAATGTGGGCAGGCGCGACTCACCAAACAATGCCCGCGCCGCTGCCGGGGTGCGCGCAAAAAAGCGTCGCAACGTAATGCTTAAAGGTGTTTCATTGCCCAGGACGCCAGCATCTGCTGTACCGTACAGTGATGCCGTGTCATGGGCGGGAGTATGCGCTCCGCCCCGTTCACATACCAGGCTGCGCCACTCCTCGCTGAACACCTCGCCCGCGTATATCATTTTTATGGAATAATCGGACCACGCAATGCCTTGAGCGATGCCGGTGTCAATCACATCCTTAATGAAGGGTGGATAACCGATCAATACTGTTTGCTCAAAGTGCGGTGCAAGTTCGGTGACCGCGCGATAGATTTCCGCCTTGTTGTTGCCCGGCGTTACCACGCTCAGCGCATAGCCTTTTTGGGCCAGATAGCGGCAGCAGGTTGCGGTATACATGCCGCCTACCCAGGTGCCCAATGCAAAACAGATCACCGCCAGTGTGCTGCGCTGGGTGTTGCCGGGCGCCGCATGGAAACTGCTGAATACCTGCTCAAAGCGTGCCGCAACATCCAGTTCGTGAGTCAGGGCGCGTGGCCAGAACAAAGGTGTGCCGGTGGATCCCGACGACACTGCCACCATCTCACACTCTGCCAGCCGTCCGTGACGGCAGCGGGGGGGCAGGGGATAGGCGCGCATGTAATTGGCTTTTGTCATCAGAGGTAGCGCTTGAAAAGCGGCGAAATCCTGAATTCCGGCAGCATCAATGCCCTGTTTTTGCAGGAAATCCCGGTAAGCGGGCACCTCGGTTGCGGCCGCATGAAAAAGTGCCAGGACATGCGCCTCCGCAGAGATCGTCCGATGGCGCGACAGGGTAGTTGCCAGTGGACGCTCGAAAAAGGTTTGCAGGGCGGTTTGCGTGGATTGCGCAAGGTCAGGCATGGATTAATCCCATCTTTGTTGAACCCCTATCATAATGGTTTTCCTCAAGGTTGTTGACACATTCTGTTAAGCAAATCATAATAGCCGACTTATATCCTTGTGGAGGGGTTCCCGAGCGGTCAAAGGGATCAGACTGTAAATCTGACGGCTCTGCCTTCGAAGGTTCGAATCCTTCCCCCTCCACCACCGGTCTGGAACAATGTAGGAGTTATGCTAGGGCGGGTGTAGTTCAATGGTAGAACTTCAGCCTTCCAAGCTGATAGCGTGGGTTCGATTCCCATCACCCGCTCCATTATATATATGCTCTATTAAGTACATATATATGTTTGGCAGGGTGGTTGTTTGCAAAATTAGGGAGCGCTGCCCATATAGCTCAGTCGGTAGAGCACTTCCTTGGTAAGGAAGAGGTCATCGGTTCGATTCCGATTATGGGCTCCATAAACTTGAAGGAGCCCCTAGGTTCTCCGGATTGTTGGTAGTGTAGTTCAGGTCGGTAGGAATTTCTGAAAAGGTTCATTAATTATCCACGAGCAGGGATGAAAAACGAACATTTTCAGAGGCTCTTGGTGTTTTTGCTTAAGATGTAAGCTAAGTCTGTTTGTGTAGAAATAATTTAAGGGGCGATAAAGATGTCCAAGGAAAAATTTGAGCGTACCAAACCACACGTCAACGTGGGAACGATAGGTCACGTCGACCATGGCAAGACCACCTTAACGGCGGCGTTGACCAAAGTCATGGCGGGGCTGCACGG
>JAHFRW010000023.1 GCA_023266055.1 Gammaproteobacteria bacterium
ACAGCACCCGTCTTTCGAGACGGGTGCTGATTTAAACCCGGCGTATGGACGAGCAATCACAGGTTGCAGGGGTCGCAACGCGCTGCAAGACGCATCGCCACTCAATACACGCCCTGTACCCGCAGGAACCAGCCATGTGTTGAGTAGTCGTTGTCGGAAAATTCATTGTCGGAAAAGTCGGTGAAGTTATACCCCCCACCCAGGCGCAGGTAGCGCATGGCTTTCCAGGACAATTCGCTCAACCAGCCCTGGCGCTGGTCATGCGCTTCCTGATTGCTCAAAAGGCGGTATTCCGTGCCCAGGTCAAGTGTTGGCTTGAGGTGATAATTCAGGCGCTGCACAGAGAGATAGGTGTGCGTTGTGGTGCCGGGGTAGTCGGCCCACGTCTCCTGCTTGATTCTGAATGCCTGTTTACCGACCCATTCCAGTGAATGAGTGAGATCGAACGACCATTCCACGGCAAGAATATCCTTGGCGGTTTCTCCGGCAAGCAATTGCCCAGGCTGCACGGGACGCTGATCTGACAGGTGGGTGTAACGGGCCAGTCCATTGAGCCGGTCATGCGCAACCGGACGATAGGCCAGACCCATGCTTTGCTCGGAAAATTTTGCCTCGATCAGATCCAGCGCCAGATCGCGCGTGATGCCATAGCGGAATTTGCCGAGCAGGGTGTAATCAGGATTGAGCTTGAGCTCGATATGATTAATGGTGAGGAATTGCTGGCGCTGTTTGTTACCTTCTTCCCAGCGTATTTCATCACGCGTCGATGCAGTGATGCCTGCGGGGTGACGGTATGACAGCCCACCCGCCAGTACTGTGCGTTGTGTCGCGACAGGCAGGGCGTCAATGGTGGCGTATTCTCCGGAGAGAGAGAATTGCAGGCCTTCGCTGATAGTCCACTGATGCTGTGTACCCACCAGCGACAGATTACGATGGCCCTTGTCGGAGGTTTCCCATTGGTATTCCGAATACACCTTGCCGGTGGCGCCAAACGGTGTTTCACCACCCAATACGGTGGCCCGGGTTTGTCCCGCCTGATCGTTGACCAGCCGCTCGGTGAGGTAGATACGGTTTTTGTCGTTGAGATAGCTCATGCCCAGCTGCGCTGCCTGCCCACGCAATCCCTGGGTACTACTTGCGTGCAGCGACAACGAAGAAAGCCACTGGTAATCCAGCCTCAGGGTGGTCTGGGCATTTTCAATACCTGACAGGGTCTGCTGGTGCGTAAGCTGCGCCTCCAGTTGGGTGGTGAGGTGTGAGTTCAGCCGAACCGCACCCTCTGCCGTATCTTCGAGGGTGTCGCCCACAGCATTGAGTGTTTCACGCGACTGATATTCCGCAGCCAGACCCCATCGCCCACGGTTGTGACGCCACTGCAACTGGGTCCGTTGCAACTGATCCACTGCACCAGAACTTATGGTGATGGGAGCATTCAGGTCTTCATGGTCGTACCGTGCCAGCACATCATCACGCTCGCTTAACTTGACGCCGGCGTTCACGCCGAAGCGGTCGCGCCCTTGATCCAGAAGATTACCATTGGCGCGAAAGCCCGCACCGACATGATTCAGGTAACCGCCCAGACGGAAGCGGTCAGGCTTGCCGAGCCATTCGCCGACATCGGTATTCATTGCCAGCTTCCAGGCCTCGCCCTCCTGGAGACTGCCGGTTGATGCTGCTTTGGCGTAGGTAATACCGCCGTCATCACTGGTGAATGCCGCAGGGCCATTGCCACGACTGCTGGCAATTTCTGCCAGTATGCGTGTACCCTTGCCGAGTCGCAACTCGCTATCGAAACCCTGCAATTCATATTGTCCGGCGGCAAGTTCGTCCTGCACATAGGTGCCGCCCACCGCCAGATGATCGCCCAGTTGCTGACGAACACGCGCACCGCCTGCGGTTTTTGAGAAAGCGTCTACCTGATATTCATAATCCATATATACGTAAACCGGATTACCTCCCAGCGGCGTGGGGCTGATCAGCAGGCCATCGCCAGCCACGCTCGACAGTGGCCGGTTAAACAGGATGCGGCCTTCAGTGTACTGGATGGTGTAGTCCTGGTTACGCACCTGCGGCTGGCGCGACAATACCAGTCCGGTGTTTTTATCACGCACGACCAGCGATACCTGTTCGCTGCCTTCCGTGATGACAGAGCGACTCAAATAGTAGAATGATCCTCCCGTGGCACGCACTTCATCATGCGCCGAAGCACGGAGCACTTCGGCGCCGAACAGCACGACCGCGGTCTGCGGTTGTCCGTAGGAGGTATGCGCCAGCGACTGGTACATGAAGCGTCCGCCGTACAGGGTGCGCTGATACGCCGCCAGCTCGGTATCGGTGAAACTGAGCGGGTAGTTACCTACCAGCAAGTGCATTTCCTGACTGTCTACGGCCAGATAGAATTTGCCTTCACTTTGCGCGTCGTAAACCAGCGTACTGTTATCACCATACACCGGGTAGAACTTGTCCGGATCAAGATTGGTAAGTAGCCGATCATTACCGGCACGACCAATATCCCTGAAGAGAGGGTCAGCACTCTGGGCGCCTGTATCAAACGCGGAGGTCACCAGATATTTGCCGGCGATATAACCTTTCAGATAGTACGCGATGCGCCCCTGACTATAAAATTCACTGGCCTTTTCCATGCCCGCACCCTGCAGATAACCCTTGCCCTGAAGCTGACCCAGCGTACCCTCTGCAAATGCCAGAAAGAACAGGCGCGTGTCGGTAACTTCCACCTCGCGCTCGATCACACCTGTATGACCTTCTGCATCGACAACCTGCACCACCACCTGGCTCTTGCCTTTGGGCAGGGTCAGTGTTGCCAGGAAATCACCGCCCGGCTGCAGTTCAACACGCTTGCCGTTGACGCGCACCTGATTGCCCGGATCGGTTACACCGGAAACCGTGAATATCAGACTGGTCAGCTTGCTACCTCTGGCGGGTAGATTGACCGCAAGATTGGGAATTTTTTCCACCATGACGATCAACTGACCCTGCTCGTCACGGTCTGATACATTCATCTGAACATTGGCAAGGCGCAGATATCCCTGTGCGTTGCGCACCAGCAGGCCATAGACGTTACGGCCTATTTTCAATTTCAATTCAGCACTGAACGTTCCATCCGCCGCGACCACCAGCGGCTTACCATCCATTTCCACCGTATTATCTGCGGCCGTGCGTCCTGCCAGTCGGTAAACCAGCGCAATGTCATTCACGCCCCAACCAGTTGCAGGAGCATGATGAACACGATAACTCTCCCCACTGCTGCCTATCGACAGACGCACCTCTCCTCTGGGTTCCAGAATTTCGACACTGGGCACCGGGATGGTATGCTGAATCGAACGACCCTGCACATTGCTCAAGGTCATCGCCAGCGCATCGATGTCAGGTGTTTCTATTGATGTTGAAAATCGTCCCTGGTGATCCACGCTGATATCCGTGCCGTTGATCTTCACCGCAGGCGTGGCACGGTAATGATCCAGCAACCTCGAACGTGCCACGATTTGCACTTCTCCCACCACATCCACACGACGATTAAGTTCGCGGCCTTCGGGAATAAGATTGCTGGCCACCGGGCGCTGGCTGCCAAACCAGTACACTACCAGACGCTCAGCCACAATTCCTTCTTCATTTGTCAGATAGTCTGCCGCGGCCTGGGCACGCTTTCTGGAAAGCTCAAGATTCACTTTTGCCGACCCCTGCGCATCGGCATGGCCTTCAATAATAATTTTTTCATCCGGGAACTGGCGCATCACCTCGGCCGCACCCTGCAACACCTGTCGGGCCTGTGAACCGAGTGTCTCCGAACCGCTCTCAAACGCACCGCCTGTCAGGCGCAACGAGATTGCACTGGTACGGTCAACACCAAACACACGTCGCGCACTGGTAGCGTGACTGCCATCGGCATAGGCGACTTCCATTTGATACTGATAAATTTCACCACCCTTGACCAGCGCCTGCTGTTCCGTTCGTCCATCCCACTGGACGGCCTCTTCCGGAAGCTGTTCACCCTGTAATGTGCGCACGACATCACCGTTGCTGTTCATGATCATCAATTTCCACGATGTCATTACCTGGGGATGTTCGATCTCCAGCCAGAATCTGATGGGTTTCTCAATCTGCCCCTTGATCTCAATAATATCTTCGAGGCCTTCGGCCTGCAGGCGAACATCACTGGAAGAAAGCGATGCCAGCTTGCCATTGATCAATACCGATAACGCCGAGACATTACCCGCTATCTGAATCGGTTTATCATTCTTGTCCGCCGCAACGGCCACGCCCATTTCTACCGGCCTGCCAATACGCTCGACATCATATTCATAGGTCACACCAAAATTGGCCTTCACCAGCAAGCCGGACGTTACCGACACCACTCGCGCTTCATCCGTACTCGTGGCGGCACCCAGCGCCAATCCCTGCAGATTGATCTTCACCAGCCGCTGACCGGGCTTTACCGCAGGGAAGTGATAGCGACCATATTGATCAGTGAGTGCGTACGTGCCATCATCCAGCGCCACCATGGCACCGGGCACCCCAGGTTCATTTGCATCCTGCCAGCCATTCTGGTTTTTGTCCTCGAACACCTTGCCGATGATGGTGCCCAGATCGAATACCGGATCCAGCACTACCGTCACCTGCGCCGAAGCTTCTCCGGAAATCCGGCACTCATCACAGACATCCGTTGCGACCGCGGTATTGACGTATGTTCGAGGTGTCGCTCCTGACCCCACCACTAGCTGATAACCCAGCACAAAATAACCCGGCTCACCCGGATCCGCGCGGCCATTACCGTTGGCATCCACCAGTGCCGGCACGATTCCAATATCAAAAGCCATCGGGCGATTACCGCCAGGATCCGGTAATGCGGCGCCGTTCATGCGTGTGCTGCCTTTGAGATATTTGAAGTTTGGCGGAATGAGATCCAGCAATCGCACAGATATCACATCTTTTGTTGTCTTGTTCTTGATCTCAACCGTGTACGTCACCACATCACCCACGGTGACTTCTTTTTTATTGGCACGCTTGGTGATTTCCAGCACTTGCCCCTGTGAAAAGTAAACCTGTGGTTTCATTGCCAGTGAAACATTGCCGCTACTATCTGTTGCCGTGATGGTCGCCACGCCTATCACGGTTGATCGAATTTCTCCACGCGTGATGCCCATGGCATTGGTGGACACTGGAGGCTGAACCACCGTATCCATCCCTGCCCGACTGGAAAGCAGGGACACCCGCTTGGCAGGCAATGGTTGATTGCTGGTATCACGCAGTGTCACGGTAATGGTTGATGACGCATTGCCATCCGCGATCACAATTTTCGGATTGACAGTCACCGTCGAGGTAAGGGGATCTGCAAGTGGCACGATCGCCACCGCCAGACTGTTGGCATCCGTGGCATCGCCATCGGCATTACCGGCGACACTCTGCTGTGGCGGCGCGGGCGTGGATGTGTCATCCACCGTGGAGGTAATATTGGCACTGCCTGTCGCCATCAAGGTATTGGCACTAAAGCCAACATGAATGTTGGTGAATGTGGTTATTACCTTGGCACCCAGAGCAATGGTGATAACCTGTCCCGTGACCATGGCGCAGTATTGTCCGGCACCTGGTGTGGCACACGCCGCTGACAACGTCACGCCTCCTGCTGAAACACGGGTGACGACCAGATTGGAATAGCCTGCCGGGGCCGAAATCGTGACTTGATTAATGCCCGTATCCGACACACCCATCGTCGGCAGAATGTCATACTCAAAAGCTGTAGCTGCACCTACGGCCGCAACCACATTCGGCGAAACTTCGGCAACCACGCCTGTCACCGCATTACTGGCATCCAGTCGATTCAGGTTGATTGCTGCATTGGCGAGATTCAACGCTACGCCATTGTGTGTGCCGGTAGCAGTGTTCTGGATCGGTGCCGCCTGCACAGAAAAAAAGGTTGCCACCGCGATCAAGGCATAAAAAAACCTGATCACGTTAAACCACCCTGTATGTCGCAGACTACTCACAACTACCTCAACCGACTCATTTTCCCTCCCTATCAGTGCATCACATCGCCCACCCGGATCCCTCAGCGACCTCCTGCATCAATTCACGATGACTCTGAAACGAACAGCTCTTAACACATTGCCCGCCATACTGAGCACCTGATTTGCCTGCCCGGATACCGCGCCGATCGTAAGCCTGTCGAGCGCGGGCGTGTCACCATTGTCCGTAAACGACGCCACGTCATCGGGCGCACCGACGCCATCCGTAAGACTGCTCCAGGCGCCTGCCCAGATGACGGCATTCGTCGACCCGGTGGGCATCACGGTAGTTTCAAGACTGTTGGGCACGTAGCTGAACTGCGCTTCGTTTAAAAGATTGGTAATGCGGATATCGTCAGCAGCAAAGGCCGTGACATTGTCTACATACAGGACAAAATAGATCACCTGTCCGGGGGCGACAGTGGCACCATTGGGCAAATTTACTCCGGCCAGATCGTGAGCCTGCGTTACCAGCATGAGTGGTACGCCATTCACTGTCACCAAACCGGACGACGTCAGTACGACATTACCCCCGCCGGGATCCAGCGCCTGATTTGTGGCTGCCAGGGCAGAACGCGCCAGCAACAGCGTCAGTAGCACGCTCAACACTACCGACATCATTGCAAACGCCGTTTTTACTATGCCTCGCACTCGTCTTATCCGTTAATTTATAAACAATTTTCATCTATTCACGGGAACACAACAAGAAACCGGAAATAACGTCAAAATGTGAAGGACTTCACATTTAATCATCGGCATAGGGCACCGAAACTTGAGGTATATGGGTATTTTTTATACGGAACTCCGGGGCGTGATATAACCTGAAAATATGCAGAAAAGACCTGACAACTGATGTAGATTCCCTGACGTTCTTCGGCTTCCTCGGGGAGCCTGCCCGGAAAAGAAGCCCACGGTAGCCTATGGCCACCCCAGAGCACCGTATCCCGGACTATCCTCCCCCCTCGACTCCCTCGCCGTCACCAAACGACACAGAATCAGCGCCGATTAACCCCGCGCGGAGAACCAGGATGAATAGATAGTGGAGGTTGTAGCGCCTGGTACACAATATTGAAAAACTGGCGCATCATGGTGACACCACGACAAATAGTGACCTCAAAGGGTGACATTGCCGCCCCCCCTCGCACGATCCGCATCCAAACACAGAGGAATGCCGTGATGAAAGCACCGCATCAAGTTTCAACGTGCGACAGCAGGCTACGTTCTGAAAAAAATAGTTGCTGAAACTTGGCTAACAAACCATATTACGCCCTTGCCGCTTGGCCAGATAAAGCGCCTGATCGGCAAAGTGAATCAATGCAGGGCCATCAACACCGTCCGCAGGATAGGTTGACACTCCCAGGCTGACCGTAAGACTGCCCAGAGGCTGCGTTTCCCGATGCGGGAAAGAATAGTCGGCAATACGCTTGCGCAATCCCTCAGCAAAAGCTACCGCCCCGTCTCGAGCAGTTTCAGGCAATATGGCCACAAATTCCTCTCCTCCGTAGCGGGCAACGACATCCGATTTTCGTACGCACCCCTTGAGAAACTGTGCCAACGCGCAGAGCAGCCTGTCACCTTCCAGGTGTCCATGGGTGTCGTTATAGTGTTTAAAAAAATCCACGTCCAGAATAATCAGGGAAAAGGCCCGCTCGTAACGATGGGCACGTGCCAGCTCGGCAGTCAGGCATTCCTGAAAATAACGATGGTTATGCAAACCCGTCAATCCGTCACGAATAGCCAACTCCCTGAGAGTTCGATTCACATACTCCAGTTCTTCATTGTAATTCTTGAGCTTGTCTACCAGAATCCGGTTTTCGGAAATAAGATTGATCTTGTCAATGGCGCGATTGACTACCGCAGAAATCAAATCCAGATCATCAAAGGGTTTAATCAGGTAATCATAGGCACCCGCCCGCAATGCCGTCAGCGCGGTATCCAGTGACGCATGACTGGTCATGATAATGACCTGGGTTTCGGGCTGTATCTGCTTGATTTCACGTAGCAACTGAATGCCGCTGATCCCTCCCATGCGGATATCTGTAATCACCAGGGGATGATGCTTCTTACGAAACTCTTCCAGCGCCTGCTCGCCACTTGCCGCTTCTGTCACCTCATGACCATCTTCAAGCAGGATCTGAGCAATAAGGCCACGAAGACTTTCCTCATCATCCACTACCAGGACATGCATTCCAGTGTTCATGTTGATCTCATTGTTAATATATCTTCCCTATACCGTATCTTCGATAGCCATAGCCATTACTGGTAACGTAATTACAAATGTCGTTCCCTGGCCCGGCTCACTTTCCAGCCGCACATCACCCTTATGATCCTTGATGATTCCGTAGGTCACTGACAACCCCAATCCGGTACCCTTGCCGGCGGGTTTTGTGGTAAAAAACGGCTCAAATATCTTGCCTTGAATATCCTGCGGAATGCCTGGCCCGGTATCACTTACTTGTATGGCAATATGTCCGGTATCGGCTAATCCTGTTGTAATCTTTATCGTACCGGGCTGACCTTCCATGGCCTGCTGGGCATTGATCATGAGATTCATTAACACCTGCTGTAACTGATTTGCACTACCATGAATTTGCGGTAACTGCGGGGCAAGCTCCTTTTCCAGTGCAACCTCATTAATGCCGAGCTGATGTGACACGATGACAATGGCGTCTTCCACCGTCTGATTGAGATCCATTGGCTCCATGAGCGCCTTTTCCTGGCGCGCAAACCGCATCAAATTCTCGATAATGGTCTTGCAGCGTCGGGTTTCCTTTTCAATAATTTCCAGATTCTTGTGCAAGGGATCCTCTTTTTCGAGCTTGCGCAACGCAAGCTGGGCGTAACCCAATATCCCTGCCAACGGATTTTTGACTTCATGAGCAATACCCGCGCTGATCTGCCCAAAAGCCGATATCTTTTCTGACTGAATCAGCGCTGCCTGGGTTTGTTGCAGCGCGGCTTCACGCGCCTTCAGCTCCGCAGTCATTTGATTGAAAGATGTACCCAGGGCACCAATTTCATCCCGTGATGTGGATTCTACCTGAACGTCGAACTGCCCACTACCGACCTCGCGCACAGCTTTGGACAGTCGCTCAATAGGCCGGGTAATAAGACGCGCAAAAAACAGGCTCAACAATGCGGAAACCACCAATAATCCCAGGGAAACACCCACCAGGTCATTCAGCAATTCACGTCCGGTCAGGTACGCTGCCGCCTTGGGAACCTGTACACCTGCCAGTAATCCACCAAACTCCACACGTGCAAACCCGCCCACCATCTCTACATCATCCTGTGAATATTCGATGGTTGTACCCAGACTGGATTGTTGCTGGAGCTCCTTGAGTCTTGGTATCCAGTCCACCGTGGTACGTTTAATAACCCGTGCAGGATCGGTATGCGCCACCAGCGTCCCTCGACCATCCACCAGAAATGTCTCAAACACCTTGGAGCGACCGGCCAGACGCAACAGATTTTCCAGACGCACAATCGCCATCACTGCCACGGCAGTTTTATTGTCAGAAACGGGTTGCATCACCGCAATCATTAATGTTGGCAACTCCGCCGACAACGTGGCATTTTCAACATATGCCTTGCCCGGCTGGAGGGTGGCCAGAGGCGGTGGATGATCCTTGCGATACTGTAGAAGTGTCTCTTTACTCAGCCCGGCTGTCCCCAGTGTATTGGCATCATACACGGTGGCCTGTTCAATGCCATTTTCATAGAGCGTTACCGCAACGAACTCATTAAAATCCTCGAACAGACGCCTCAGTATTTCGTCCTTTTGTGCTGGCTCCAGATCCTGCTGATACATGATGCGGGAGAAGACCTGCAGGCGCTCACTATATCCCACTAGCAATGAACGTGTTTCTTCGGCCGTGTGCAATGCGATGACCGACGTGAGGTCATGAATATAAGCGGTTTTGTCAGTATGGAAAAGCCGGGCCATGGTAAATGTAATGACACCCACCACCACTGTAATGACCGACAACAACACTAACAGCATTTTAAAACGCAAAGAGAAACGAAACAGATTACGCATCATTCCTCTTTGTCACTTGTATGTTTGTCGTGCGCACGTCCATCATTGACATGGACAAGTTGTGAATAGTAGGTCACATTGGCGGCCGCATCCACCGCCTCAACCATAATCATGTTAATACCCGGCTGAAGTTGTACGTCATACGAAAAATCACCGCTTCTGGCGATCGTCACCGGAGCGCCCAACACAAAAAGTTGTGCGCCGGATTCAGTTTTTCCCGTAATGACATAACGTCCTGCCACAACACCTTCTGGAATGGACTGAACCATGAGCGGTGGTGGATCACGATCCTGTACGACACGAAACTGGCGCGTCTCGCTGAACCCCCCTTCGCTCCAGTTATCCACACCGCTGACGTGCCAGTAATAATTACCTGCTTTGAGATTGCCGTGAGAGAAGGACGCATGAGATAATCGTTCGTCATATATCACATCCTGAAATGCCGCATCCTTTGCCAGAACAAAACGATACTTTCGTCCAGCGGCGGCATCTTTCCATCCGAAATCAATCCTGGGCGGTAACTCCCGATAATAAAATACGCCTGACGTCTCCGGCATTGTCAACACAGGTGCCGCAGGCACCGGCCTGGGGAGTGTCGGTGCCTGACCGGGAATGACCGTCACCGCCTGATTTTCTTCAATGCGCACGGTTTTTCCCTGCGATGCTACTTGAGCCGTACCTTGATACACCGCAATGGTCGAAGATTGATCCGGATTGACGGTAATCTTGAAATCAGCATTACCATCAACACCACGACGCGGCAGTATCTTTGCTTCGACCGCTGCTGTCACGACATTCACCTGTAACGCCTCATGCCCCACCGCCTTGATTCTGCCTCGCATTTCACCTTCCACCATGACCAGTATCGCTCGCTTTTCCTTAAGCTGCGGACTCTGCTCCAGTCGTCGCAGGATGACCAGCGAATTCTCTCCCATCTCCAGATGATTGCTTGCATCAAATGTGATGCGGGCACGCGCCCTTTCAAACGTTTGAATGGCATCCCTGTTATATAATGGCAATCCCGTCCCTGTGGCTACCCATGCAATCTCGTCCGCACGCTTGCTCTTGACGGTGTTTTGCACCTCCGTGAGTGTCGCAGCCAAAGGTGGAAGCACCTCCCCTTCTCCAGGCGCGCCACCGGAAAGTGTTCTGGAACCGCTTTTACTCTGTCTTGTGGATGGCTCAAAAAGAGCGTCACGTTTCATTAACTCTTTCATCCCCGAACCCATGGGAAAGAAAATGTTCAGCAACCCCAGAAAAATGGAAAAAAAGATCAGCACCAGAACCACCACAGCCGCCGCTTGCACAGCACTCACCGCGAGGGATCTCAGACGCCCGATCAACATATGTCACATCATCCTTAAAGACTAATACCTTGTTCAGCAGTAAGGCATTACCATGTTTCTTTCTTCGCTTAAAAAAATTACCTCGCAACGAAAATAGCGATCAACCTATCCAGGGCATATCTTCTCTACTCCTGTTCATCATCAATTCTTGCTTGCATTAAAGATAATGGCGAAGGTGGTACGCGCCGCAACACTAACACTCTGGTTAGCCTGACCAGTCACCGCACCCACCGTGAACGTGCTGCCTGACTTGGAAGCAAAGTCATCCGGCGCACCAACAACATCGGTCTGGGCAGTGCCACCGTTGGTGGCCGTGTAAAGGTTGGCAACCGTCGCGACATCCGTCTGTGAGCTACTGTACTTGATGGTGCCGACACTGTAGGTAAAGCCGCTACCGCTTTCATCCAGAACATCCTGAAAGCGCACATTGGAAATGGCGATATCGGTAGCATTGCGCACAAATATCATGAATTTGAGATTGGTGCCGGCAGGCACTGCGATGGTAGTGGCACTGCTATTACACGTGGCATCAGCGGGCGCGCTGGCCAAACAGTTACCACCACTGTCATACACCTGCTTGACCAGTTGCAGACTGGCGGAATTAACCGTGACATTGCCGGAAGCGGTCAGGCTAACACTTCCCCCTCCTGGATCGGTGGCCTGGTTGGTTGCCGCAAGAATTGGCAATGACCATAAAGCACTTATCGCAATGGCGATAGCTTTTGATATGTGTTGCCGCGCTAATTTCATTCGTTTCTCCTTAAAAATAATATTTGAGAATCCGCGTTGGAAACTGGCATGTCCGTACAAGGCCCTCAAAGTGGAGTAACTTACTTATCGACTCCACGCTCATCAAGTCGAGCCGTTCTATTCATTAGCGGCAAAACCATCGTTTTCTTCATAATTTTTGCCATAGCTACGCCATCGCCATCATTGGCGAACAACCTTGAATTAGAACTTAACGGATATTTACAGGTCTTTCTTGAATGTCTAACAGGATGCTGGAAAAGGCCATCCATGCACTGCACGCGGGCCATTTTTCAACCGGCGGCTAATGCAGATAAACATATCAAACGCCCCACGCCTTACGCTCAGTTTTTAACTGCGATGAAGACAATGGCAAACACCGTGCCCGCCGCGATATTGACAGTATCATTGTCGGGGCTGACCGCATTACCTCCAACCGTCAAGTTGTCGGGCGAGACAGCCGTGTTGATACCCGCATACTCGTTGCTGCCGGTGCTACCATCAAAGGCATCGGTGAGCGCCGTGCCACCATCGGCAACGGTGAAAATATTGGACTTGGTGGCTCCGGCACTCGCGCGTGTACCCCACTTGAGCGAACCCACGGCATATGTAAAGCCAACATCGTCCAATAAATCCTGGAAGCGCACGTCCGTGGCACTCACCCCTGTGCTGTTATTGACATAAATGAGAAACTTCAGGGATCGACCGGCAGGCACGGACACCGAGGCGGTACTGTTACACGCCGGATCCAGATCGTCACTGGCCAAACACGTGCCGCCCACGGTATCGAACACGGCCTTGACCAGGGTCAACGGTGTAGAAGTCACCGTAACCATGCCCGAACTGGTCAACGTGGTGGTACCGCCAGCGAGGTTGGTTGCATTGTTGGTGGCCGCCTGAACGATGCCGGGCAATACCACTGTTGCTGTGAAGGCGAGCACCCACGCCAATGAAGGCGGTATCTTGGATATGATTTTCATGTTTATGATGTCCTGTAGCGATAATCGATCACCGCCCATGAGCAGCGTCCTTCCTCTTTATCGGTTGCAGCGACATATCATTGAGTCTTGCGGGGCATACCTCAATTTCCCACGGCTCTAAACCGAATTGCGAAGCTCTTGTTCATTGGCACATTGAGCGTATCGTTCTGCCCCACGCCACCGTTGCCGCCAACGGTGAGATTGTCGGGGCTGACGGCGGCATTAATGCCAGCAAACTCATCAATCTGAGTATCACCATCAAAGGCATCCGTTTGCGTCGTCGTGGCGGCGGCAAAAATCGCGGCGGCGCTGGCCACCGCGCTGGGTTGGCCTGCCGTGCCATCGTTGGGCGTGCGTTGCAGTGAGCCCGTCTGATAGGTGAAGGCCACGTCATTAAGCAAATCCTGGAAGCGCACATCCGTCGCGCTCACTGCCATGGGATTGCGTACATAAATGAAGAAATAGACAGAACCGCCGGAGGGGATGGCTACTGCTGTGGCCCCGCCGCTACACGCACCATCGCTGGGATTGGACGCCAGGCATGTCGTGCCTGTCGCATCCCACACCTGCTTTACCAACTGCAGCTGCTGGCCGAAGACCCAATTCGGATTCGTCCCGCCCGGTGCGGCATCAATCGAATAGTAGGCATAAATCGTCTGGCCACCGCTGGCATCTGAGTCACGCACATCCACATAATTCGCCACTGGTGCCACCCCGGCCGCCGCATTCAAAAACCACGCGGAGCCCGGCGAGTTCGAGCGCAGCGTCAATAGATTTCCCGCCGTGCCCGTGAAGATCAGCGTCCCACCTGCGGCCAAGGCCTGCGTCTGCCCCGCTTGAAATATGAGCGTATCCGCACTGGTCACCGATTTGCTCAAATTGTAAAACGTCGTGCTGCCGGAGATGATCTGGGCGCTGCCGTCAAGCGTCACCGTATTCGCGCCACTGGTGTAGGTTCCGCTATTACTCCAATTTCCTGCCACGTTCACATTCTGCCCGCCGCTGACCAAGCGGCCCGCCGTAATGGTGAGATTTCCATTCGCATCCAACACCCCGGTATGGGTCCAGTTGCCCGCACCGTTGAAAATCAGATGATGATAGTTGTTCCCCATTACCAGCGACCCGTAACTGCCTGCGCCGTTATAAATCACCGTGCTGCCTGCATTGAGTGTCTTCGTCGAGGAGGTGATCGTCTCACCGCCCTGCAACCGCAGTGTGCCTGCTGCATCGACGGTAAGCACATCACCTGTCGCAGTCAATACAAGATTAAATCCCGCAAGATCCAGCGTACCCTGGGTAATAGTTATATCCTGTCCCACGCTGTTGAGCGTCAAGTTTGCCAACAGCGTTGCGGTGCCAGAGGACTTGTTGATCGTGAATGTGCCATTAGGCAGGTCACCCGTGCCGCCCGTATTGATACTCTGCGCACCCGCGCCGTCGAGGGTGATGGCGGTGGTGCCATCGACGGCCGTGTCGGAAGAAATCAGATTACCGGCGACGGTGAGGGTACCGCCATTAATCATACCCGCCGAGGTGAGATTTAAATTACCGTTCACATCCAGCACGCCCGTCACATTTAGCGTCATCGCCCCCACCGCAATATTCACATTATTGAACGCCATTGCAGAGGCGTTGACGTTGCTTGCGGCTGCGGTATGGGTAAATCCAACGGTACTGCTGCCGGCATTAACGCTGCCGGTCGTGTGAGTCCATCCGGCTGTTCCGCCAATATTGATGGTGTCTTGAATCGTGAGTGTCCCGGAGGCTTTGTTGATATCGACGCCAGGTAGTGCGCCGGTTCCACCGCTCGCGGCCAGTGTCTGCGCGCCTGTACCGTCAAATACAATGACCGCGCCGCCGATCACGCCGGCATGGGTGGTGGTGACGTTGCCGGCCACGGTGAGGGTGCCGCTGATAATGTCGCCACCGGTAATCAGCAGATCGCCATCGACATCAATCGTGCCGACGAGGGTGACCGCCGCACTGGGAATCGCGATCGTGAAATTGTTCAAGATCGCACTGCCAATATTGTAGGTTCGCCAGCCCGTGCTGGTCATGAGAACCGTGCCTGAATTATGAATGAAGGTGCCGCCTGAAACTGTAAACGTGCTGGAGATGCTGGTTGTCCCGCTGGTGGCGGTATAGGTGCCGCCGCGTTGAAGCAGTTGGCCCTGTACCGTAATGCTGCCGCTGCCGCCGTTGAATGTCCCCAGATTTTGCATGCCCGGGGCTGTCACATTGGCGCCGGGAGAAAAGCCGTGGCCCACCGGGGTAAACAACCAGCCACTGGTGACGACGAGATTGCCGCCACTCACGGAATAGACAATATCCGCATCAACGTACGCTCCTTTCGCCGTGCCCATATGGGCATTACTCAGACTGCTGCCGTTGTCGTGGCGGGTGATGGTGTGATCGCCGTAGATATTCAAACCGGAAAGATTGGCGCCGTTCGACACCGTTACCGCACTGCCTTTGATCGCGTGCCCGTCGATATACACCAGCAGCGCATCGCCTGCGCTGAGCGGAGTGGTAATCGAATACGTGCCGGTGCCGCCTGCCGTGGCCGAGGTACCCTGACTCGTGCCGTTTATCAGCAAACGAATCACTGCGCCGTTACCAATCAAGGTCACGCCTTCGTCGGTGTAGACGGTGCCGCTGATAATGAAACCAAACCAAGCGATATTATTCCCGCCATCCGTGGAGCTGGTCGGGTTGATATTTTTTTGTGACGCATGCGAGCTGGAGGCATCACCCCAGGAGACACTCACAAACGAAATAGCTTTAGTGGCACTGGCGGTGACATTCAAATTCCAGGGCGTGCTGGGCGAAGAGGACGCGAGCGTGAGCAGCTGCCCACTCGCGCCATTTAGGGTCGCGATACCATTGATCGTGGTGGTGGTGGTGGCGGCAAAAGTCAGTGTACGTGCGGTAGCGACGGATTTAGTCAGATGATTAAACGTGGTGTTGCCTGTGATCGTTTGATTGGTTCCGTCCAGCGTCACCGTATTTGCGCCGCTAGTGTAGGTACCGCTGTTACCCCAATTACCTGCGACGTTAATATTTTGCCCCACACTGATCAGCGTGCCTGCGGTGATCGTCAGATTTTGTCCGGTGGTCAACGGCGCGGTGTGTGTCCACGAGCCTGCTGCGTTGTTAAAGGTTAAATTGGAATAGGTATTGCCCACCGCCAAAAAAGCATAAGTGCTGCCACCGTTATAAATCACCGTACTACCTGCATTCAGCGTACGCGTCGTGGCAGTCACTGTCTCACCGCCCTGCAGTCGTAATATGCCCGCAGCATTCGCCGTCAAGGTTGCAGGGACAGTAAAGTTAAATCCAGCAAGATCTAGAGTGCCCTGATTTACAGTAACATTGGTACCCGCGCCGTTCAGGATCAGGTTAGAAGCAAGCGTCGCCGTACCCGCTGTTTTACTGATAGTCAGCGTACCATTGGGCAGATCCGCATTTGCTACAGTGGCGGTAATCGTCTGCGCGCCCGTGCCATTGAGTGTGATGTTCGTGCTGCCATTGACGGTCGTATCAGCAGTAATCAAGTTGCCACCAACCACTATAGTGCCGCCGCTGACGCTGTCCACAGAAGTGATAGTGAAATTGCCGGTCACTGTCATGTTACCCGCGATAGTCAGGTTCCAGACAGCCATATCAACCGTGACATTATTAAATGACATCGCCCCAGCGTTAACCGTCATCGCCACCCCATTACCAGCACTGGCATAGAACTGAACGGTACTCGTTCCCGCATCGACAGTGCCCGCCGTCCACGTCCAACCCGCGTATACAACCAAGGTATCTTGTAGGGTGAGTGTTCCCGAGGATTTATTGATAGTGACTTTGGGGAGCTTGCCCGATCCACCACTTGCACCTACGGTTTGCGCCCCCGCTCCATTTAACAGCAATGTAGCGCTGGATGGGAGAGTACCCGTTGCACTCGTCGTCGTCACATTGCCGGCCACGGCAATGGTTCCGGTGCTGATAGTGCTGTAACTGTTTAATGCCAGATTACCATTGGCGATCAAGGTACCCGTGATCGTCAGATCCCAGACGGTCATATCAACCGCGACATTATTAAACGACATGGATCCTGCGTTAACCGTCATCGGTGCCCCACCACCAGGACTAGCATAAAACTGAACCGTGCTCGTTCCCGCATCGACAGTGCCTGCCGTCCACGTCCACCCTCCGCCACTGAATACTCTTATGGTGTCCTGTAGGGTCAGCGTTCCGGACGGCTTGTTAATGATGACGCCAGGAATGGATCCTGTGCCACCGCTGGCGCCTAACGTCTGGGCACCCGTGCCATTCACCAAAATAGTCGCACTCGACGGAGCGCTGGTAGATGCTGTCGTCGTGACATTGCCAGACACAGCGAGAGTGCCAGTATTGATCTGATAGTAAGCGGTCAAGGTGAGGTTCCCGGACACGCTAACCGTGCCCGTGATAGTGACAGCATTGGTATTGGTATTGATGGTAAGGTTGTTTAATGATGCACTGCCGGTGTTAACGGTGCGCGCCGACGTTCCCGTCAAGGCGACAATGCCCGAGTTGTGTGTAAACGTCCCCACCGAGATGGTGAAATCGCCAGTGATAGTCGTGGTGCCGCTGGTGGCGGTGAAAGCACCACCGCCTTGGGTGAGCGCGCCGTTCACGGTAATGCTGCCGCTACCGCCGACAAATGTTCCCAAACTCTTCATCGCTGGCGTCGTAACATTTGCGCCCGGCGTATAGCTGTGGCCACTCGGCACATACAACACCGTGCCGCTGCCTGAGACGGTGAGATTGCCCGCGCTCACTGAATAGAGTATTTCAGTGTCCGAATATCCGCCCTTCGCCGTGTTCATCAAGGCATTGGACAATGCTCCCGCATTATCATGACGCACGATCACATGCCCCACGTAGAGATTCAGCCCGGAAAGATTCGTGCCATTACTCACTGTTACCGTAGTAGCATCATTCGAAGCGCCGTCGTTTTCATCGACGTAAGCCAAAATCGCATCACCGGAACTGACTGCGGCCAGAATGGAATACTGCCCGGACGCATTGGTCGCATTGGTTCCCACGCTGGCCCCATTGACCAGCATGCGCACCGTCTTGCCCGTACCAATGCTGGTCACCCCTTCATCACTGTACACCGTGCCCGAGAAAGTTCTTAACTGCTCTTCGCTCGCAGCAGCAACACTCGGCTCAGCTTCAACAAAACGACGCGCCAGGTAATTGTCCAGAAATTCATACTGGGCTGTGGAGGCATTGAATGCATCAATACCCAGCATATCGGCTGAGCTGAGGCTCGAATCCGTAGCGTTGACTTTCAGGGTGCCATCACGATACATTTTGATTGCCGTACCCACGGCGGTAAGACGTACACGGTAATAAGTACCGCGGGTAACCGTCTCATTGACGGCCGTGCCGACACCGCCCCAAGTGCCGGTAACATATTTTTGCGCCAGACTTTGATCGGTGCTGTAGCGTATTTCACCCATGTAACCGGACTCGTTCGCCGATGTAGTACCGCTCCAGCGCGCACCGGGACCGCAATAACCATTACTGGCAACCGTGGTATCGATCTTGCAGTCCGCTTCGACCAGAATATCGCGTTCGGCAGGACTGATATCCTTGCGTAAATTAATGCGGGTATTGTTGGACGCGGCATGCATACGCAAAGCCTTGCTGCCGGCATGGTTCTCAACAGTGGCGTTGCCCACGATCATAACCCAGCCTGAGGGAGGTGAGCCTAGCGTGTAAGACTCGAAATCATCGTAATAGACATAAACATTGTTTTTATTGGCGGGGCCCGCGCCTGCTGCAGGGTTGCCATAATAAAGATAATAATTATCATCGCTGGCGCTATCGCCAATATCCGCCCGCAGCTTGAACCACACCTGCGTAGCAGCGGTGTTACAGTTGACGATATGGCGATCGAGTTCCACCCAGGCGGATCCATTCCACCACGCCACACGCAAGTCATCACAGCTGGCAAGCAGCTTGCCCGCCCCTATCAGGGTGCTGGTATTGAGGCTACGCATCGCTGTATAGCCATTGTAACGATTAAGGGGCGCACTCGCGCCCGTGGTAACGGTGAGGGCCTGGCGGTACGTATGATTAGTATCCCACCACTGCCCTGCCGGGGCAGCGGCATAAAGCGGTTGAAATATAGACACAAAAAAAAGTAGCGCCGTCAGCCAGCCTGCCAGCATAAAAGGATTTTGTGAATGCCAGCCGGAAGGCCGTGTGTGAGGAGCATGCCGCATCCCGATAGTATTCATAAGATGTGCCAAACAAACCTGACTCAAGGAAGGTAATTAACATATCGGATCAGCGAGTTTAAGCTTGAGAAATTTATTGTGAATCAATCGCCAATGGCGAAAATTAAAGCGGGGTGTGATGGGATATGCCCGTGGAGTCAATCAGTCCACTGACAGCGGTGGAAGATCAACCACGGAAAAACTTGTGCGACGTCATTACGTCATCAAATTCAATGAAACAAGTGCTAGCGGCCAGATGGATTACCCGGCAAACTCCTTCTCTGCTCCAGCAACAAGCGCTGGAACTCTTCCGGTGTGATTTTTGGTTTTGAAAAACGCGGCATTTCGATATTCAACGCACTATAGCTCACGCTTCTTTTCCCGTTAGGTGCGATGCTTACCATGTGATAAGTCCCTGCGGGCAATGACTTTGGAATCGTGAGACGAACATCCTTTTTATTGCGCCGTGTGATCACGGCAGGCGGCAGCAGTTTCACAGAGGTAATAATATCATTGCCCCCAAGCAATACCGTGCCATTCGTTATTACCATATCTGTTGCAGGCCGTGCCAGCGGATATAGCCCCTGAATTTTAAGACGGTTCAAATCAGAAATATCTATTGCCAGCAAATGGGCCTCTTTTCCGGTAGCGTACAGCACACCCTCTTCCAGTGCCATATCAGACAACTGTTCATCCGGATCAAAAAATGACAATGGCTTAATCGTGGCATCCGTCACATCCAGTACCCGCACACCCAATCCTGGAATATACAGAAAAACCGTATTGCCACGCGCACGCACCAGTGTGGTCTCGCGTACAATCTTGTAGCGTGCTGTCACATTCAGCTGCACATTCAGCACTTCCAGACCCTGCTCAGTCGCAAGATAAATACGATTACCCTCAAACCACACATCATTTATTTTTGCGGCGTAGCGCGGCCATGACTGCGCTTTTATCTGCGCCACATTGCCGGGATTAATAACCCCCAGACCGCCGGCATTGACAAAATACAGCCTTCCTGCGCCCACGCGCACACGTTGCACACCACCTTCAACAGCCATGCGATTGATACGACGCGCCTGAAAGGGATTGCTGACATCCATCACTACCAGACCTCGGTCATTACCACTTTCAACTGCGACGTAGATCAACGTACCATCCAGCAACAAACCCTTGATAACACCATCAACATCCACACCCGTAACCCATGTCGGGTTAAGCGGATTGGTAATATCAAATACCTGCACACCTCCATTTTCTATCGCGGCATAGGCAAATTTCCCCTGCACCGCAATTTGCACAATCTGACCTTGCTCGTGGTAATGACCCGCCAGCGTGGGTACCCGAGAGTTACTGATATCAAGCACGGCAAAACCACCCCACCAGTCACCGATATAAGCGTAATCGTCCTTAATCCCTATTCCCCATGCCGCACCACTGGTATCATATTCACCCACAATCACGGGACGCGCATGGTCACTAATATCGACCACCTGCACGCCAGCAAACCAGTCAGTAACGTACGCAAGATCGTCCTTTAGCGCGATGGCGCGTGCATTACCCGGCGTGGGCGTATGGCCCAGCTGCCGTGGCTCGGCGGGATGGGTGATATCCAGCACATAAAACCCCTGATCAAAGAACGCAGCATAAGCGGTATTGTCCCGCACCACCACATCCTCAGCCGCACCTCCAGGACTGAATACGCCAATCTGTTTTGGCTGTGCGGGATTGGTAACATCAAACACCAGAATCCCGGAACTATCATCCGCCACATACAGCGTATTATTCGTCACTTCCAGACTCCATGATTTACCCGGCGTATCAACATCAGCAATAATTTTCGGTGCCGTAACATCGTGGACATCAATAATCTGAAAACCACCACGATGACTGGCAAGATAAAGAAGATTACCCACCAGCTTGGGCGTGTATGCCAACCCATTGGTAGCAAGATGTGCGACCAACATCGGGCGCGCCGGGTCTCGCACATCAAGAATCTGTAACCCGTGGTCATCATCAGCAACGAAGGCATAGCCGTCACGCACTACCACGCCCTTGGCTGAACCGGGCGTATGAAAGCTGGATAACAGGCGCGGGCGTGCCGGCACACTGATATCATATAAATGTAAACCGGAAAACCAGTCCGTCACATAGGCGATGTCACCACTGACAAACAAACGGCGCTCACCTCCAAAATTAACGCCCTGACCAGTGTCCAGATGTTCATTGGAAAGCAGTGGTGATACTGCGGAAAAATCCATCACCTGCAATCTCGAAGACGTCACCGCCACCACGGATTTTTTATCGATCCTGGCATCCAGCCACACGGCAACTACCGGTACCTTGTTACGATATGACACCACAACGGAAGGCAGTGCAGGCCGGGTAATATCCAGCGTAATAATCTCGTCACGATCATTCCACAACAGCGCCTGTTCGGCGCTGGCGGTAATGCCCAGAACACGCCCCAGCCGACTATGACTACCCAGCCATCTAATATGAAGCGGGTCAGACACATCAAATACAGCCACACCATTGATACCGCGCGCCAACAGGGCGATATCACCCTGCACAGTCACCGCCGTTACCCCCCCTGTGACAGCATGATGACTGACGAGTGTCGGATGGGTTTTATCCGTAGTATCAATAACTGCCAAGCCTGCGACAGGTTGCGCCGCATAAACGTAATTGCCTTTCACAAATATTTTTCGTGTGTCATCGGCCAGTGTAATACGTGACAGTTCAACCGGCGTCTGGGGTACGCGCATATCAACAATAACCAGATCCGTGCCACAGGGTGAAGCATCCACACTGACAGCTTCCGGCATATGCTCATCCATCAATGGTGCAGGCAATGTCGGGCAGGCCAACAGAAAATAAGCATAGCCGCTCCGCACTGCAATATCCACAATGGGCTGGCTGGCACGGTAACGACCCAGCGCTACGGGCCTGGCCAGATTAGCCAGATGCAAAACAACGATGTCGATTTCATTATCCACCAACCATGCCTGGTCATTTTCAACAACAACCCGCGTTATCTTGTTTTGCGGCACGCAGGGTGGTGTCGATGCGCCACGTGATGGTGTGCAGGGCACTGCCGTATAACTTCCAACAATTTTAGGGTTGGACGCCGCAACATCTGCAACCAGCAAACCACGCTCACCCGCCGCAAGCAATCCAAAACCCTCATACACCGCCAGATCATAAAGCCGGTAAGGCAATGGCAATGTCTGCCGGATAAACGGGCCGCCCGGCATCATGACAAACTGGTCATTGATACCGTCGCTTACACGCATCAGCACATCAGCATCACTCCCCATGGGAATACTTTCAGGGATCACCGCTTCAATCCCCGGCTTCGCCCAGGCACTGACGCAGAAAAAAACACAGGCCACGATTAACAATCTATGCAACAACATGAATATGGCGCTTCCTTCTATCAGGGTGCAGGATTGGGATGTTTCTGATGAATCGTTTCAATGGCACTCATAACATCCGGCGATAATGTCACATCAACACTGGCAATATTACTGCGTAACTGTTCCAGACGGGTCGCACCAATAATGGTACTGGTGAGAAAAGAGCGGCTGTTCACATACGCCAATGCCATTTGCGCCGGGTCCAGATGATATTGCCGTGCCAACTCCACATACTGTTGGGTAGCGGCGGCGGCTTCGGCATTGTTATAGCGCGTAAAACGTGCGAACGATGTCAGGCGCGCACCCGCAGGACGGGCGCCATTGAGATATTTGCCGGATAACACGCCAAACCCCAATGGTGAATAGGCAAGCAACCCCACATCTTCATGATGGGCCACTTCGGCAAGACCCACTTCAAACGTACGATTCAGCAAACAATACGGGTTTTGAATACTCACCACACGCGGCAACCCCAATCGTTCAGCCGTGCGCAGAAATGTCATCGTACCCCATGGCGATTCGTTCGACAAACCCACATAGCGCACCTTACCCGCCGCTACCAGATCACCCAGCACCATCAATGTTTCAGCAATGGATATTGGAACATCATCAGGGTCATGCTCATAACCCAGTTTTCCGAAATAATTGGTGTTACGATCCGGCCAATGCAATTGATACAAATCCACGTAATCGGTTTGCAGGCGTTGCAGACTGGCGTTTAATGCCGCTTCAATATTTTTACGATCCAGGCGCTGGATACCCTCACGCACATAGGAAAAATCCGCCCGGCCAATGACCTTGGTGGCAAGAATGACGTTCTCACGTTGCTGGCGCCTTAACCATGTACCGATATATTTTTCCGTGGCGCCGTAGGTCTCGGCTCTGGGCGGCACGGGATACATTTCCGCCACATCAATAAAATTCACTCCGGCAGCCATGGCAACATCAAGCTGCTGGTGCGCTTCTGCTTCCGTGTTCTGCTCACCCCAGGTCATGGTGCCCAGACAAATCAGGCTGACATCAAGATCGGTGCGGCCCAAACGACGATAGTGCATAATGAGCTCCTTTGAGATTTCAGGTTACTCCCTATACTGTATCATTCCTTAATGTTCCCTGCCCGGCGGCGGTTTTTACAAACGCTGCGCGCTATGCCGCAGCCATACTGCCATCATCAGTGTCAACCCCGCAGACAGCAATGCATCGCGCGGTGCCCTTGCCGATCCGCAGTACCAGCACCATAGATCCGGCAAAGCCCATCAACGGCCTGACGACATTCAAGATGCCTACCCCGTCAATGCCAGACGCTTATGCCCCACACCCGCATCACCCAGGTGCCCTGCCCACAATTTCAGCAAACTCGCCGTCGCCTCGGCCACCCCTTCAATCAACCCCAACACCGCCGGGCCGCTCCCAGCGTCGCCATGAGAAAAATCGACAACAGCGGCAAAATCATATCACTGGCGATGTCATTGAAAAAACTTACAGCACCGAGCACCACGGCCAGAGTGGGGAGTTTTTTCATGGGGTGAGGGCTAGCATAGCGCGCGGAGGCCCGTTCCCGTGCGCCAATACCTCGCTTCCCGGGTGGGCGCCTTTGAAAAAATATGCCCATTCAATGTACTATTGGGGTTCGAGCGATAATCAGAGGACTTATCCATATCCTATTATTTTCCGGTATAATTTGCTGCCAGATAATCGCCACCAATACTTAGAAAAACATACAACGTACGCTTTTTCGGATCAGCAATATTCTCATTGTTAAAAACAACCACCCATTCTGGCTGCCCACTAAATGTTTTCTTCTCTATCTTCGAGAATTTAATAGACCTCCAGCTCTCGTCCAGCTTACCTTTCGCCACGAGCTTGCGTACATTTTCTGCAGCCACAAGTTCCGCCTGGCCTTGACTGATCGCCTCATGGCCATGTGAATGATCGTGGCCGGCGCCTGCCATCGCGGTGACTGAGAAAAGCATCAGAAAGAGAGAACATATTAATGTTTTTATGTGCATGATAGAAGTCTCCAAAAGTTAATCAATAGTATCGTGGGTTGTAATATTCGATTTCTGTACTGGATCAGCTTGGTCCAGTGATTTTTTTAAATCCAGGCGCTGATATTCACCCTTGGTTTTCAAGGTAATTGTAACAGGGGACGACGTGTTATTTTTCCAATACCAACCATGAGTGCCATCAAAAGACGTGACCAACGAACCACTCGACTGGCTGTCTGTGCTCTTTTTGAAGCTCTTGAAAAACCCGCTGGTGTCGCCTGCAGGCTCGCCGTGAAAATCAAAAAACAATGCTGCACCAGCAGTATTCCAGGTGTATTCAAGCATCGCACCTTTTACGAGATATAATTTATACTCTTTGTCACCTCTGGCTGGAATGGTGATGTTGATAGAATCTTTCCATCCAGATTGAACCGATGCTTCAGGGCCTCCTGTCAAACCCAATTGCTGTTTACCCTCCTCTTGCTGTGACAATTCTGCGCTCACAACAAATTCCTCAGGGTGACTGGTATGTGCATAACCGTGCATCTGCATCAGGAAAAGATAGCCTCCCGCTAATATCAGGGCATAGTTTGCAATCAGACTAAAGGCCGGAAAGAGGTGACTTTTCCGAAAGACCGAAATCAAAATCAACATCAGCGCCAGCGCACTGATTTGTCCGATTTCGATCCCCACATTAAAGGAGATAATATTCATCAACAGCTGGTCTTCGCTCAGCGGCAGTTGCTGTAGCCGTGTTGACAAGCCAAGACCATGAATCAAGCCCAAGCTGCCAATCATCATCAGCATATTGGGCGGATTCATATCAAGATATTTTTTAAACCCATCCAGGTTTACAAAGGCGATATAACAAACACTCAAGGCAATAACGGCATCAATTAAAAAGTAATTAATCTGAATAGCATTGAACGTTGCAAAGATCAGCGTGACGCTATGGCCCAAAGTGAATGCTGTGATGTATTTCACAATATCTCTGAATCGGGTGAGAAAAAATATAATGCCGAAGACAAACAGCAAGTGGTCATAGCCAGATAACATATGGGTGGCACCAATCCACATATAGCGTAAATTCCCACCCTCTATAATGAGTTGTTTTTCAGCTTCGGACATGCCATGGGCATAGCTATACTGAGGGAATAAAACCAGCACCAGCGTGCTTGCAAGCAGAAACGTCAACTTTGAATTTAATAACATTTGTTTTTACCTCTTGGCCTGTTCAGTGGCATCTGCTTCTTGCCGGCGTGAGTTCCATGCGTTGGAAAAATGAGACGCCATATCATGATGAATCCCTCGGATCATACCTTCAGTTGATAATTCAGAAGCCCTTAAGCCCGGGTTACCTGGGAACGCTTGGTCGTTCTGCTTTATGCAGACTAATTGCACACACTCGCAACACAGCAGGCATAATGGCTGAATTAAAAACATAATTGGCCTTGTTTATATTTCATGCGGGCGATAACGCAAAAAATCTGGCGGCACCTTAACCAGAAATTATAAGAAGGGTCTAGTGTTGCGGGGGCGCCCGTAGAGGCGGAGAAAGGACGTAACGTCTATACAGGATAAGCTTGCTTTCCCGACAGCGATAAGCCAACTGTCGCAAAGAGACAAACATCGCGAAGATAAAAAAGAACGCAATTAAAGCTATGGCAAAAATATTGTTACTGGAATTTTTCAGCAACCCCTCTGGACTGATATCAACTTCAGATACCGCGCCATCATGATGATCACTGTGTGATGTGTCTTGAGCAAAATGGGCTTTACTCACGTGGGCATGCTCACCCGCACCATTCATTGCATGGGCATGACTGTGGTGATCACCAGGGTCATGGTCCAAGTTATGGACATGCAGCCCTATACCTTGAGCGCACAGCAGTGCCAAAGAGAACACCAGACTCAGCACAAGCAACACCCATTTATTTGTTTGGCGAAAAAATCTCATATCATTTTCAGTGTAACGTATTAACAAAATCAAAAGCAAGCAATAAGCATAAGCTATTGATAGATATTAGAATTAGTCATTTTCAGGGCTAACTGGCCGCGTACCCCACACGAATTACTCCTTACCCTTCAACAGCGATTTGAGGTCGGCAAACGGGTTGTGGGTGGCGGTGGCGGAGGTTTGTTTGGCGCCTGCAGTGGGGGCGCCCTGACGCGAGGCTTCGAGGTGGCGGGAATGTTCGTTGTCGTGACAGTAGACGCACAGCAGCTCCCAGTTGCTGCCATCGGTCGGGTTGTTGTCGTGATTGTGGTCGCGGTGATGTACGGTGAGTTCCTGGAGGTTTACGCGGGTGAATTCTCGGGTGCAACGGCCGCAGATCCAAGGATACAATTTCAGTGCCTGTTCGCGGTAGCCGCGTTCGCGCTGGGCGCTGTTGCGGTGGGCGTCGGCGACGATCTGATCCAGCTTGCTGTTTTTTTGGGACATGGTTATAGGCGTGCCTGTGATGGTCTTTTAGTGTAACCCTGTCGGCAGGTGTTATTTCAAGCAGGGTGCACGACACCCGAAACACCACATTAAATCAGCGTACGCGCTTCCGTCAAGCATACTCCGCCAGCACTTCCAGAAATTCCGCACCGTAGTGTTCGAGTTTTTGTTTGCCCACACCGGGAATAGCAGCGATTTGCGAGAGCCGCGCGGGACGCTGTTCGAGCATTTCGAGCAGGGTGGCGTCGTGAAAAATAACATAGGGTGGCACGCCTTGTTCGCGTGCCAGTTCCATGCGTTTGTTTTTGAGTGCCTGCCACAGCGCCTGGTCTTCGGGCGAGTCAAACTGGTATTTGTTTTTCAACCGGGTGGCGGTGGCCACCGGGGATTTTTTGCTGCGCGGTTCGGGATCCTTACGCAGGGCGATGGGTTGTTCGCCACGCAGCAGCGGACGGCTTTCGCTGGTGAGGCGCAGGCCCCCGTGGCCCGCCATGTCAACCGCCAGCATGCCCGCCGCCACCAGTTGCCGATAGATGCTGCTCCATTGTGTCTGGCTGAATTCCTTGCCGAGACCAAAGATACCGAGCTTGTCATGACCGAAGCGTTGTACCTGATCGGTGAGTTTGGCCAGCAGCACATCAATGAGGTGCCCGACACCGAAGCGTTGCCCGGTGCGATACACGCATGACAGGGCTTTTTGCGCGGCCACGGTGCCGTCCCAGGTTTGAACAGGCGTCAGGCAGTTGTCGCAGTTACCACAGGCGGCGGTATACGTTTCACCAAAATAATTCAGCAGCACCTGTCGGCGGCAACGGGTGGTTTCGCAAAAGCCCAGCAGCGCATCGAGCTTTTGTTTTTCGAGGTGTTTGCGCTGTTCGTTGGCTTCGCTACCGTCCACCATCTGGCGCAGCATGATGACGTCGCCCAGCCCATAGGTCAGCCAGGCGTTGGCGGGCAGGCCATCACGGCCACCGCGCCCGGTTTCCTGATAATAACCTTCCATGCTTTTCGGTAAATCCAGATGCGCGACAAAGCGCACATTGGGTTTGTCGATGCCCATGCCGAACGCCACGGTGGCGACAATGATTACGCCTTCTTCGCGCAGAAAACGCTGCTGATGCGTGTAGCGCACCGCACTTTCCAGACCGGCATGATAAGGCAGTGCGTTCCAGCCCTGTTCGACAAGCCATTGCGCGGTTTCTTCCACGCGCTTGCGCGACAGGCAATAAATGATACCAGCATCACCGCGATGCGCCGCTTCGAGAAACGCCAGCAGTTGTTTGCGTGCGTTGGCCTTTTGCACGATGTGGTAGCGAATGTTGGTGCGGTCAAAGCTTGAAACAAATTGCTGTGCCTGGTCAAGCCCGAGGCGTTCGACAATTTCGCTGCGGGTCGGCGCGTCGGCGGTGGCCGTGAGGGCGATGCGCGGCACCTGCGGAAAACGTTCGTGCAACACGCAAAGCTGTAGATATTCGGCACGAAAATCATGTCCCCATTGCGATACACAATGCGCTTCGTCAATAGCAAACAACGCAACGGTGATGCGTTCCAGCAGCTGCAGAAAACGCGGCGTCATGAGCCGTTCCGGCGCCACATACAGCAGATCCAGCTCACCCCGTAGCAGGCGCTGTTCCACCTCGCTGGCGGCGCGCGCGTCGAGACTGGAATTAAGCAGTGCCGCCTTCACGCCCAGTTGCAATAACGCGTCCACCTGATCCTGCATCAGCGCGATCAGCGGTGACACGACGATGCCGGTGCCCTGCCGTAGCAGCGCCGGAATCTGGTAGCACAGCGATTTGCCGCCGCCGGTCGGCATTAACACCAGCACGTCGCCGCCACCGTTCACGTGTTCAATAATGGCGCTCTGATGACCACGAAATTCACCGTAGCCAAAGATCGTACGAAGTATGTGCAAGTGAGGGGTGGTCATGGTGCCTCATGATATCATCAATCCTGAAAATTCCTCACGCCGAAAAAATTCCAAAAAAATATTTGTTGTTAAAAATCAATGCTTTTAACCCGTCCTGGGGTGCCACGCCGGGGTTAAAACCATATTAATATCAACGCATTGAACGGCATCCCCGCAATTGGGCGGGGGTGTGGATAACTTTTTTCAAGAGGTATAGACTCAACCCCTTTCAGGATTATCATGATGATGTTCTGGTGCACCTGTTCGGGAGATTTTTAGTGGATTCTTGCTTGTGGCCGCAATGCCTTGAACGTCTGGCGAGCGAACTTACGCCGCAACAATTCAATACGTGGATTCGGCCGCTGCATGCCGTTGAGGACGGCGCCTCTCTGCGCCTGCTGGCGCCCAACCAGTTTGTGCTCGATTGGGTACGCGAGCGTTTTACGCAATTAATTACCGGCATTTTGTCGGCCGCCGGTGGCGACTCACCGCCGCAACTTCTTTTTGAAATCGGCAGTGTCGTCGCACCGCGCGCGGCCGTGGACAGCACGGTAACGGCCAGCCCCTCAACACGCATCACGGCGCCCAAAAAAGGCTTTCTGCGCAAGGAACAGCATCACGAGATTGACCACATCAGCAATCTGCGCACCGAGTTTACCTTTGATACCTTTGTTGCCGGAAAATCCAACCAACTGGCGCGTGCGGCCTCGGTGCAAATCGCGGAAAATCCTGGTAGTGCCTACAATCCGTTGTTCATCTATGGCGGCGTTGGCCTGGGCAAAACCCATTTGATGCATGCCGTGGGTAATCTGTTTGTACAGCGTAACCCCAATGCCAAGGTGGTGTACCTGCACTCCGAACAGTTTGTTGGCGACATGGTAAAGGCCCTGCAGCACAACAGTATTGACGAATTCAAGCGCTATTACCGTTCCGTGGACAGCCTGCTGATTGATGATATTCAGTTTTTCGCGGGAAAAGAGCGTTCCCAGGAAGAATTCTTCCATACCTTTAATTATCTGATGGAAGGACAACGGCAAATTATCATGACCTGCGACCGTTATCCAAAGGAAGTTAACGGACTCGAAGAGCGACTTAAATCGCGTTTTGGCTGGGGTTTAACGGTACATATCGAGCCACCGGAACTGGAAACCCGGGTGGCTATTCTGATGAACAAGGCCGAGCAGATGAATCACATTCTGCCCAATGAGGTCGCGTTTTTTATTGCCAAGCGCATTCGTTCCAACGTGCGTGAGCTGGAAGGCGCATTGCGGCGGGTGCTGGCCAACGCACGGTTTACCGGCAAGCCGATTACGGTGGATTTTACCAAGGAAGCCCTGCGCGACCTGCTGGCGTTGCAGGATCGTATGGTGACCATTGAAAATATCCAGAAAACTGTCGCGGATTACTATAAAATCAGGGTAGCGGATCTGCTCTCGGAGCGCCGTACACGCTCTCTGGCGCGACCACGTCAGTTAGCCATGGCGTTATCCAAGGAATTGACCAAACACAGCCTGCCGGAGATTGGCAGCGCGTTTGGTGGCCGGGATCATACGACGGTGCTGCATGCTTTTCGAAAAATTGGTGAATTGAGGGAGAGCGACAAACACGTCAATGAGGATTATTCAAACCTGTTGAGAACCCTATCTACATAATGTTAACAACATGTGGATAATTTACAGGAAGTTTAAGAATCGTAAGTTATTAACAATCTACCCACAGGCTTCCAGGGGTGGTATGCACGAACTTCAAGCTGCTTTATGATTAATGTAATATTTTGTTTTTAAATGAAAAATTAGACTTATCCACGGTTTTTAAGTCACTAATAACAGTAATAATAAATATATTAAATAATATATTATTTATTTAGGTTAATAATATTATGAAATGTTCCATTCAGCGTGAAAACCTTTTAAAACCCCTGCAACTGGTTTCAGGTGTGGTAGAACGTCGGCAGACGTTACCGATACTCTCCAATGTTTTATTGAAGGCGGGTAAGGACGGCTTGTCGGTGATTGCTACTGATCTTGAAATCGAAATGTCGGCGCATACTTCTTTCGATTGCTCCGACCCCAGTGACGTTACACTGCCAGCGCGCAAGTTCATGGATATCTGTCGTGCCTTGCCGGAACAGGCCATGATTGAAATCAGTACTGAAGAAGGGGCTGACGATGCCGGAGGCCGTGCGGTAATCCGCTCTGGCAAGAGCCGTTTTGTATTATCCACATTGCCTGCCACCGAGTTTCCAAACATTGGTGCGTTTGAAACCGTTCTCGACTTCCAGGTAGCGCAAAATTCACTTAAGAAATTGATTAATAACACAAGTTTTGCCATGGCACAGCAGGACATCCGTTATTACCTGAATGGATTATTGCTGGAAGTGGCAAACAGCCGGTTACGTGCGGTGGCCACAGACGGGCACCGTTTGGCGCTGGGTGATGCCCGTGCCGAAGTCAGGGTAGATGAAGTTCAGCAAATTATTCTGCCACGCAAGGCGGTGAATGAGCTGGCGCGCTTGCTAGATGATTCGGAAAACCCGATTCAGGTGCAAATAGGCACCAATCACATTCGCCTTTCAACCCCAACCATGGGATTCACTTCCAAATTGATTGATGGCCGTTTCCCGGATTATCACCGTGTGGTACCACAAAATGGGGACAAGGTGATTATCAGTGACCGCGAGCCGCTGAAACAGGCACTGGTGCGCACCTCGATTCTTTCCAATGAAAAACACCGCAGTGTACGCCTGATGCTTGGCAAAGGCAGTTTGCGTCTGTTTGCCCACAACCCTGAACAGGAGCAGGCCGAAGAAGAAGTGGCGGTTGACTACAATGGGTTTGATATTGAAATCGGGTTTAACGTCAACTACATGGTTGACGCGCTTTCTGTCATCAATACACCACAAATACGCCTGGTATTAACCGACTCCAACAGTTGTTGTCTGATTCAGGGAGTGGGTAACGATGCCTGTAAATATGTGGTGATGCCGATGCGGTTGTAGTCACGACGTTATGGGACACGGTGTTGTCGTGTCCCATAACCCGAATTTCCATGAGTCTTTCCACTCTCCACATCAAAAACCTCAGAAATCTCGCCGACGTTCACATTGAACCCGCGCCGTGCCTGAATATCATCCATGGTGCCAATGGCAGTGGTAAAACCAGCCTTCTGGAAGCCATTTACTTATTAGGCCGTGCCAAATCATTCCGTAGCGCACATCTTCGTATTGTTGAGGGCAACGGTAAGGGCGGTTTTATGGTGTTTGGCCAGATAAGCAATGCTGCTGGGCAGCCCCAGCCCCTGGGAATTCACTATGAAGGGGGCAAGGTACAGATGCGGGCTGACGGGCGCGCATTGACACAGACTTCTGAACTGGTGACGCGCCTGCCATTGCTGTTGATGACCCCGGACAGCCATAAGATCCTGACGTTGGGGCCACGCCAGCGCCGTCGCTTCATAGACTGGGGCGTGTTCCACGTGGAACACATGTTTATGCCGGCCTGGCGGCGTTATCATCGCGCGCTCCGCCAACGTAATGCATCCTTGCGGGCGCCGGGCCGGTTTGTGCCAGGTGAGGTGTGGGATAATGAGTTACATGAAGCCGCTGGCCAGATTGATCGGCTGCGGCGTGATTACCTGCAACAGTTTTTACCGTTATTATCCCGGTTTGTTGAAAAATTACTGCCGGTATATCAGGATATATCGCTGCGGTATCTCCCCGGCTGGGCGCAGGATATAACTTTCCGCGAGGCATTGACCCGTTCTCTGGAGCGTGACCGGTTAATGGGATATACGCATAAGGGGCCACATCGGGCGGATGTGCTTATTGAGGCAGAAGGTAAGCCCGTGCAGGATCATGCTTCAGGCGGCCAGCAAAAACTGTTGATGTGCGCACTGTATCTGGCCCAGGCAGCATTGTTTAAGGCGCGCACCCAACGCCAGTGCCTTATTTTGCTGGATGATTTGCCTGCCGAGCTGGATGCGGAGCACCGCCACAAGCTTATGGCGCTGTTGTACGAGATGGGCGCACAAGTGATGGTAACCACGACGGACAAGGAATTGTTGCATATCCCCCAGGATGCCGAAGCAGGATGGTTTCACGTGGAACACGGCGTGGTGGTGACGCAATAAACTATTGTTCAGTGAGCTTGTAGCCGCTGCCATGCACGGTAATAAGATAGTAGGGCTTGGTGGGCTCAGGTTCTATTTTTTTGCGCAGACGCACAATGAAGTTATCCACGGTACGGGTGGAGGTTTCCCCTTGATGCCCCCAGATTTCTGTTAATAGTGTGTCCCGCGAGATGACCTCCCCGCGATGGGTGTAAAGAAAATGCAGGAGATGTATTTCCTTTGCGCTGATTTCGACAGGCATGCCGTTACAGTTCAATTGGTGGCGTTTAAAGTCAACAACCGCGATACCAATCTGCGCGGTGTCATTATTTGCCATAGCGGTGGGCTTGCGGCGTAAATGTGCATGCACACGCGCCAGTAACTCCCTGAGACCAAAGGGTTTAACAACATAATCATCCGCGCCAACCTCAAAACCTAGGACCTTGTCCATTTCTTCGCTGCGCGCGGTTAACATAATGATGGGCGGCGTAAATCCCTGTTGGCGTAACTGGCGGCAAAAATTGATGCCGCTGCCGTCAGGGAGCATGAGGTCAAGCAGCACGATGCTAAAATCCTGATTAAAAATAATGTCTTGTGCTTGTTTGAGGGTGTTCGCAACCACGACACGATAGCCCTCCACCTCCATATTATCGCGAAGGCCGGCGCTCATATCAGGATCATCATCAATAATCAGAATGGCGGGAGACGTTATCATAATGCCGTGTTGTCCGTAACGATGGGGAAATACACACAGGCACGGGTGCCGTGACTCTCGGGCCCTGCGCCCAGAATAAAACGGGCGTGATGGGCTTCGGCAATCTGGTCAACCAGCGTCAGTCCCAGCCCGGAGCCGGTGGCGGGATTCGTATCGCCGCCCTGCTGAAAGGGTTTGCGCACCCGTGTCAGGTCGGCCGCTGGAATGCCGGGGCCAAAATCCGTGACGGACAGCTCTACCTCGCGGGCCTCACAACGCAGCTCGATGCGTATTTGTCCGCCGCCGCCATGCTTGATGGCATTATCCATCAAATTAAGCATGATTTGTGTAATGCCGTGTGGGTCATGGGCTACACAGGGCGCCGTTGCCGGGATCAACACCTCCAGTTGTGCGCCATGTTGCTCAAGGCGAAGCTTGTAATCATCCAGTATACGCAGCAAGGTTTCACGAAGATTGAGGCTGGTAAGATGATAGATCTTTATGCCCTGGCGAAGCCGCGCAAAATCCAGAACCGTGTCGATCATTTGTGACAGACGTTCCGCTTCACGAAGAATGACACAATAATAATCGTGCTGGCGCGCAGGCTCTGTAACGCGTTTTAAATACAGGGTTTCAGCGTACATGCGAATCAATGCCAGGGGCGTCTTCAGTTCATGGGATACATTGGCAACAAAGCGATTACGCAAATCAACCAGCGCATGTTCACGCCGCAGCTCACTCCATACTGCAAAGGTCGCCATTAACATGGCCAGAATGATGCCCCCGGTTACGCCCAGTATGGAGGCGTTTTTACGCTGTATACGGGACTTTTCCTTGTCGATATCCGGTTTGAGAACCAGCATCCAGCCGGGCAGGGCGGAGCCGACCGGCCAGTTGAGCGCCAGATCATCCCATGCGGCGTTTTCATCATTGAGCTGAACATGAACATCCTGATCACGGCTGAATTCATCGAGGAGCGGTGCCAGATGCTGTGCCTTGATTTTATTCAGATCAAAGCGGATTAATAATCCGCCTGCGGAGGGGTCGATATCATTAATTGGTTGCCGCGCAAACAGCACCGGCTGGTCACCCATCTTGTCGATGGCGATGGTGCGTGTAGACGGATGAGCGGCCTTTGTAGCATCGTCCAATACGCTGCGCTCAACCAGCCATTTATTGAATAACCGTTGTTTTTGATCCCGGGTTTCAGGAAACGTACCGCGAATATGCATTTGGGCATCCAGCACGAGTATGTATTGCACCTCGGGAAAATTGCCGAGCACCTGCTCCATCATGTCCTTATCGATGACATGGGGCGGAATATTCTTTAATGCAAGAAAAGGCGGCCGCATGGCTGCGAGTACACCCTGTTCAATGCGGTTGGCCAGTAACGCCATGGCCTGCGCCTGGGACTCCCGAATGGCTTCATCAAGCACCCGATGCTGGCCCTGCATCAGCTTGATGGTAAAGCCCGATATAGCGAACATGGCGATCAGCAACACCAGCAAAAGCATGATGGACGTGCGTGTACGCACACCCGGCGGTGAATGGCGTGCAGGATCGGTGAATCCTGTGGGTGGCGTGGTCATAACCTTCGGCGTATACCTGTTAACGCAACCTGAATGAGACCGGCATGATACCTGCGTCCCTTGGGATTATAACGGGCTATCGTAACAAGGGATACCAGACGCTGAATCGGCTAATGAAGATTGCTGAGGGGTATGATGCGGCGGGGCTTGGCCATGAAGAAAAATTATAACTATAGTGTAAATATAATATTTATAGCCTACGGAGCCCGGTCGGGCTCCGTAGGCTTCATGGTCGTTGCCGGAATTACTTGGCAGGCATGGGCGCTACGGCATCTTTCTTGGCCTCGTGTTTTTCAACACAGGTTTTGATATAGGCGTCCAGCTTATCCTTGGAAACATGGTCTTTTTTCGCGGCTTTGGCACATTGGCTCTGGGCACTTTCCGCCGGGGAGGCGGATGCTGGCATTGACATGACAGGTAATACGGCCAACATTGTTGCGAGGATAAATAATTTTTTCATGGTACATTCCTTATTCGGGCTAATAATGATGAATGATAACACTGGTTCAAGGGTGGCAAACCCTTTCGCCACCCTTGAACCTAGACTAATTTGTTTTTATCGCCATGAGAATCACAGCCGTGTCGCACTTTGTAAAAGAATGTCATCAACCGCCCCACACCGAATTACCGCATTCCAGGCACGTTATTGATCACCCCATCCTTTTTGAAATACCCGTCGCAGAGTTCTTGGTGGGCGAGACAAAAACGTGTTAAAATTTGATGATATAAACTTCTGTAAAAAGTTGGTTTTTCAAGGTTTTTGCATCATTGAAAGCTATTTCTGCGGGGCATTCTCATGAGCGACGATAAAAAGGTTTACGATTCATCAAACATCAAGGTGCTGAAAGGCCTGGATGCGGTGCGCAAGCGCCCCGGCATGTACATTGGCGACACCGATGACGGCACCGGCCTGCACCACATGGTGTTTGAAGTCGTAGACAACGCCGTAGATGAAGCCCTGGCAGGGCACTGCACGCAAATCAAGGTCATCATCCACACCGACAACTCCGTCACCGTCACCGATGACGGGCGCGGTATTCCGGTCGACATACACGCTGAAGAAGGCCGCTCTGCCGCCGAAGTGATCATGACCATCCTCCACGCCGGCGGCAAATTCGACGACAACTCCTACAAGGTCTCGGGCGGATTGCATGGCGTGGGTGTATCCGTGGTTAACGCGCTGTCAGAACACCTTTACCTGACCATCCGTCGCGAAGGCAAGGAGTTTTATCAGGAATACCGTCTTGGCGTACCCGTCGAACCCTTGCGCAGCATCGGCGAAAGCACACAGACCGGCACAGAAATTCGCTTCATGCCCAGCCCCACGATTTTTACCCATATCGAATTTCATTACGACATTCTGGCCAAACGCCTGCGTGAACTGTCATTTCTTAATTCCGGCGTGTGCATACAGCTTATCGACGAACGCAACGACAAGAATGACACGTTTGAATATCCCGGCGGTATCCGCGCCTTTGTCGGATACCTCAACCGCAACAAAACACCCGTTCATGGTTCCGTGTTTCACTTTCAGGCGGAGCGTGACAAAACCGTGGTTGAAGTCGCACTGCAATGGAACGAATCGTATCAGGAAAACGTTTTCTGCTTCACCAACAACATACCACAGCGTGATGGTGGCACCCATCTGGCAGGGCTGCGCGGCGCACTCACACGCACCCTGAATCAATACCTCGAAAAAGAAGCGCAAAAGGCCAAGGTTGCCCCCGTGGGCGATGACGCCCGCGAAGGACTAACCGCCGTCTTGTCCGTAAAAGTGCAGGATCCCAAGTTCTCATCGCAGACCAAGGAAAAACTGGTGTCTTCCGAAGTGAAGGCCATCGTTGAATCACTGGTGTCGGAAAAACTCGAAGAGTTTCTGCTGGAGCACCCCGCTGAAGCACGCATTATTACCTCCAAAATCATCGACGCCGCCCGCGCTCGCGAAGCAGCGCGCAAGGCGCGCGAACTCACACGCCGCAAGGGTGTGCTCGACATCGCCGGCCTGCCCGGCAAACTGGCGGACTGCCAGGAAAAAGACCCCGCACAATCCGAACTGTTTCTCGTCGAGGGTGATTCCGCAGGCGGCTCCGCGAAGCAGGGCCGCGACCGGCGCTATCAGGCCATCCTGCCGCTCAAGGGCAAGATTCTGAATGTCGAGCGCGCACGCTTTGACAAAATGATCTCATCGGCGGAAATCGGCACACTCATCACCGCGCTGGGTTGCGGCATCGGCCGTGAAGAATACAACCCGGACAAACTGCGCTACCATCGCATCGTTATCATGACCGATGCCGATGTCGACGGCTCGCACATCCGCACCCTGCTGCTCACCTTTTTCTACCGCCAAATGCCGGAACTGATTGAGCGTGGCCATTTATACATTGCACAACCGCCCTTGTATAAAGTCAAAAAAGGCAAGCAGGAGCGCTATGTAAAAGACGACATCGAACTGAACCTCTATTTGCTTCAAACCGCGCTGGATGATGCGCGATTGCTGGTGAGTGCAGACGCACCACCCATCAGCGGCGTGGCGCTCGAAGAGTTGGCGCGTACCTATGTCGTCGTCATGGCAACCCTCAAGCGCCTGTCGCGTCGCATCAGTGCTACGGTGCTGGAAGCCATGATCTACATGCCGCCGTTAACCGACGACGCACTGCGAAACAAGGAGCGCACCACCGAATGGTTTGCCGAATTGCAGAACCGGCTTAACAATGATGCAGGCTTGACCGCACGCTACGACATGCGTGTTGAACCCGGCATTGACTCATCACTGCATCGTGCCATTATCACCGAAGTGGAACACAGCGTACCCATGGTGCGCGAACTGGGCGGCGAATTTTTTACCTCGGGCGAATACCGCAGCATCGTTGATCTGGGCAAACGTCTTGACGGTTTGCTGCATGAAGGCGCCAGTGTACAGCGTGGCGAACAAAAGCAAAAAATTACCAGCTTCAAACAAGCGTTGGGCTGGCTGTTTGGCGAAGCCAAGCGCGGCCAGCACATCCAGCGATACAAGGGGCTGGGAGAAATGAACCCCTCACAACTGTGGGAAACCACCATGAACGCCGAAGCACGTCGCCTGCTGCAAGTGCGCATTGAAGACGCGGTGGCGGCAGATGAAATATTCACCACCCTGATGGGCGATCAGGTCGAACCGCGCCGTGATTTTATCGAAAAAAATGCGCTGTCAGTCGCGAATCTGGACATCTAGGGAAGCCCTGAATAATATGTCATTTCGAGTGTTAGCGAGAAATCTTGTTTCAGCGACGCATATTCAAAACCATACATCGCAGCATTTCTTCTGTGGCTTGAAATGACCATGCCTGAATGAATCGGGCATTCCCTAGCCGTTTTCAATCCACAAAACAAAAAAGGTCATTTTCGTTTTGTGCCCTGTTTCAAGCACGATTTATGTGCTTGAAACAGGGCACAAGTATCTCTTGCTGGTGCAGTGGCTAAGGCTGGAGAGTCACACCATTGCTGCGGCATAATCAGGATTGGAAAAAACTCTTGTGCCCC